>DXGZ01000069.1 GCA_019113645.1 Candidatus Mediterraneibacter vanvlietii
GGAGGGACGTTGAGGCAGGCGGTGAGATTGTCTGAGCGAATGCGAGTTGCTCACCGTCTGTCTCTGTTTTTAGTCCGTCCCCGGAACTCCTTAGTTTCCCTTATCCCCTGGAGCGGAAGCTGAACACAGTCTCCCTCCCGGCAGAATACGGTCTGCATATGCTCCTGTTTTCGTCCGATTTGAAACCGGTAATTATTGACTAAATAGCGGATTATTTCCCCTTCCTTTTTTCTTCTCGGTGCATTACAATAAGATGTACAAATATTTTTCAGGAGATTATACAGATTATGAAAGAAACAATTCTTCTTTTCAACGCGCCGGAGAAAGACCGCCTCTTAAAGATCGAGATGGCATTATTTCCTCTTCACATCCGGCTGAAACGTGTGGAGCCTTCCGACTACAACCAGCCCCTCGGATATCTGGCAGGCGTTAAAGATATCGCCCCTGCCGAGGGAACTTATGACGGTCCGGAGCTGCCGGATACAATGTTTGTGTTCTGCTTTCTGTCCGACAACCGGCTGAACCAGGCACTTGCCGCGCTTCGGAAAAGCGGCGCAGGCCCGTTTCCGTACAAGGCGATTCTCACACCGACCAACAGCGCATGGACCGCACCTGAATGCTTCGGGGAAATCCGCAGAGAACACGAAGCCCTGCACCCGCAATAGTGCAGGGACGCTTCGCCTGATCCTGCAAATCTTGCAAATCATTTCCGGATAATTTATAATAGATCATTATAGTAAAAAGCACGGCAGAAGCTGTGTTTTTCAGTCACGGGAGGTTCTGGCATGTGGAAAAGGAAAGGGCTTAAAAAGAAAACGCGCGTACTGTTGAAGCAGAGCTACGGCAGCATGGTCGCAGTTTGTTTTCTTATTGCCATGCTTACTACAGCATATTCTGTTTCCACTACGGTATTTAATTTTCAGATTTCTCCCGGGCAGCCCGAAACCGATGCTGCCTTTTCCGTAAGCATTCCGAATTCCGAAGTAATTATAGAGACCATTGACACATTTCTCGCCAGCACGAATCTGTCCCGCTGGTTTGATCATGGTGCCTCAGACATTCTGGCGCTGGCAATCGATATCTGTTCAAACACGATTTCCGTATTTTTTACAATACTCAGATCTGTCTATGCAGCTCTGACCGGAAGTACCGGCACTGCGTTTATTTTTTCGATGCTCGGTATCATGATCTCGTTTTTATATCAGATCTTTATCAATAATATTCTGCTTATCGGCGAGAAGCGTTTTTTCCTTGAGAACCGCAATTACAGAAAGACATCAATTTCAAAGATCTTCTATCTCTATAAACTGCGCTGTGTCCTTCACCCGGCCTGGATCATGTTCTGCCGCTCTTTTTTTCAGTTTTTATGGAATCTGACCATTATCGGCGGGATCATCAAGCACTATGAGTACTGCATGATTCCCTATATTCTTGCCGAGAATCCGAAAATAAGCAGAAAGGATGCCTTCTACCTGTCAAAGCAGCTTACAAACAGGAACAAATGGAAACTGTTTCTGCTTGATCTCTCATTTTTGGGCTGGCATGTCCTTTCCTTTTTCACCCTCGGGTTCTTAAACCTTCTGTTTATTAATCCGTACATGACCGGATGCAAAGCGGAACTCTACGCGTCGCTGCGGCGCAATTATGTACTCTCGCGCTCACCGCGTTATGAAGGGCTCAATGACTCCTATCTGGAACATGTCCCATCAGAAGATGAGCTTCTGATCAGCAAAGCGCTGTACGATGATTCACAGGGGCCTTATACAAAGATTTCATATTTTGCGCCTGAACAGTATCCGGTATTTTTGTTCTCCGTTCAGCCGCCGCAAAAGGCCGTGCACTCTCCGATGAAAGCCAGCCGCAAATATGATGTCTATACATATCTCTTTCTTTTCCACGCTGCTTCCCTTGCAGGGTGGGCCATGGAGACCGTCATCCACCTGCTGCGGGACGGATCGCCTGCTCAGGACAGTTTCATCCTTGCCCCATGGGTGATTCTGTATGGACTGTACGGAATTTTCATCCTGCTTATTTCCAGACATCTGGAAAAGAACCCGGTGTTTGTCTTCCTGACAAACCTTGTTATTTACTCGATACTGGAATTTGCAATCAATCTCATATACGAGCAGCTTTCCGGTGCGCCTCTGCGCAACTACAGTGAATTTTTACTGAATTTTGACGGCCGGATCTATCTGGGCGGTTCTGTATCTTACGCTCTGCTCGGCTGCGCTTTTTTATACTACCTGGCGCCCCGATGGACGGAAAGTTACATGAAGCTCGGACGCAGCAGGCGGATTTTTCTTTCTGTACTGCTCTGCATCCTGTTCGCGCTCAGCCTTCTGCTGAGATATGTACTGCTCTAAAATACGCGTGCAGTGTTCCCGCGGCAAACCACAGGCCGGCAGATCCGGAAGACGCGATTTGATGTCTTTTTGATGAAACGTCTTTTCGGTTGATTTTTAGCCAAAATAATAGTACACTTTTTCATAGACAGATAGTTAGAAATGCTGCCATCTGTATGGCGGCGGATTGGAGATTATTATGAAGAAACGAGTTGTTGTCGCTCTGGGTCACAGAGCACTCGGGACCACCCTCCCGGAACAGAAAATAGCTGTGAAGAATACGGCAAAATGTATCGCTGACTTAATCGAGGAGGGCTATCAGGTAGCGATCACGCACAGCAATGCCCCTCAGGTCGGAATGATCCACACTGCCATGAATGAATTCGCCAAAGCGCACCCGGAATATACTGCGTGCCCGATGTCCGTCTGCTCCGCCATGAGCCAGGGATATATTGGCTATGACCTGCAGAACGGAATCCGTGAAGAACTTTTAAACCGCGGAATCTACCGGACAGTCAGCACAGTCCTTACACAGGTTATCGTTGACCCTTATGACGATGCATTCTATACGCCCACCAAAGTACTCGGACGTTATATGAACGCGCAGGAGGCGAACGAGGAGCGCAAAAAAGGAAATTACGTAATCGAGGAAGCAGGCAAGGGATTCCGGCGTGTTGTATCCGCGCCGAACCCGGTAAAAATCGTTGAACTCGATGCAGTCAACGCGCTTCTTGACGCTGACCAGATCGTAATCGCGGCAGGGGGAGGCGGTATCCCTGTCATGGAACAGGACAACCACTTGAAAGGAGCCAGCGCTGTAATCGAGAAAGACCTCGCTGCCGGCAAACTGGCAGAGGGAATCAACGCAGACATGCTGATCATTCTGACTAACGTCGAGAAGGTATGTATCAACCTGGGTCAGACAGACGAAGAGCCTCTCGGAGACATTTCGGTAGATCAGGCAAAAGCCTATATGGAAGAAGGGCATTTCGGCATCTACAATATGCTTCCGAAATTCCGCGCCGCAGTCGAGTTTATCGAGAAAAGAGACGGACGCTGCGCTTATATCACTTCATTCGACAAGGTAAAAGACGCGCTGAAAGGGAAAACAGGAACTTATATCCACTAGTCGTTGTGACCGGGCGATCAGTTCCACTTATATCAATCTTTACAGAAAACCGGGGAAACCCGGTTTTCTTTTGTACACTTTTTTAATTGATTTTTACGAATCTTTGTTGTAATATATGCATATACTTAATGTAGTTTTTAAAACCGCATGTTATTTTCTTGACATCCAGGAGGTGCATATATTATGGAAAAGAAAAAACATATCAAAGAACCCGGAAGTGCAATCACTCATTTCATCGGCATGCTGATGGCTATTTTCGCCGCTGTCCCTCTGCTGATCAAGGCAGCCCATGAACCGAGCCGAATTTATATTATTTCACTTGCGATATATGCTGCGAGCCTGATTTTATTATATGCGGCAAGCACCACCTACCATACATTTGACATCTCCCAGAAGGTAAATACCGTATTAAAGAAAATTGATCATATGATGATATCTGTACTGATTGCGGGCAGCTATACTCCGGTCTGCCTGATCGTTCTGAAAGGAAAGACAGGAATTATCCTTCTCTCCATTGTCTGGGCAATCGCAATCGCAGGCATCCTGATCAAAGCATTCTGGGTATACTGTCCGAAATGGGTTTCTTCTGTTCTCTATATTGGAATGGGATGGACCTGCGTACTGGCATTTACCCAGATCCTGAACAATATGTCACCGGCGGCATTCGGCTGGCTTCTTGCCGGAGGTATTATTTATACGGTCGGCGGCATCATCTATGCGCTGAAGCTTCCGATTTTTAACAGCCGGCATAAGAATTTCGGAAGCCATGAGATCTTCCATCTCTTCGTGATGGGCGGAAGCGCGTGCCATTTCGTTGTAATGTACGCATTCCTTCTTCCCTAGCGCGCCGCGGACATCTGGCACTTCTCGCCGCAGCGCCGGAAATGCAGAATACAACAGACAGAAAACGGACAGCCGGAAGGGTTCTCCCCTCCTGCTGTCCGTTCTTTTTTATCACTCACACTGGAACAGGTTCGTCCCCTCCTGATATCCTGCCGGAATTTTGTCTGTGAAAACCTGGCACGATCCATAGGATGCAAACGTTACAGCGCTGACATTTCCGAATTTATCACTGTCCGCCAGAATATATTTTTCCGAACACTGCTGAAGCGCCACCCGCTTCACCTGAGCCTCCCCGGCATCCGGAGTCGTAAACCCGGCGTCCCTGGTTATTCCGTTTGTGCCGAAGAAACCTTTCGTAAAATGATATCGCATCAGCATCTCTATTGCCTGTGAACCAATCACAGCCTCTGTTGATCCTTTCAGTTCTCCTCCCACAAGGAAAACCTTATTCCCCTGAGCAGCCAGCTTCCGGGCATGTTCAACCGCGTTGGTGACAAATACCGCTTTCGTCTCTGTCAGGAACTCCAGCATGCATCCGGTTGTTGTTCCGGCGTCAATATATACAAAATCCGAATCATCTATAATGGACGCCGCCTGGCGCGCAATCAGCACCTTCTCTTTCCTGTGCAGTTCCTTTTTCTCCGCCACCGTCGGCTCCTGCATCACATGGGAGTTATCATTCAGCACAGCTCCCCCGAATACTTTTTTCAGCCGCCCGGCCTTGCTGAGCGCAGTTATATCGCGCCGCGCAGTGGACTCGGAAATACCAAGAAGCTCTGTAAGTTCCGAGACCGTTATGCTCTTCTTCTCTTCCAGCAGCGCAAGAATCTTCTCATATCTCTGTTCTGTCAGCATAGCAACCTCTTCCCAACTGATATTTCCTCTATTGTACGCCAAACGCTTCGATTAATCCACCTTCTTTTTCAAAATTCCAAGCAAAACTGCTGAAATAACAGTCCCCACAACCAGGGCAATCAGATAGGCCACAGGATTGCCGACTACCGGGAACACGAAGATTCCTCCATGCGGGGCCATCAATGTACATCCAAATCCCATCGAGAATGCTCCTGCCACAGCCGAGCCCACAATACATGCCGGAAGCACATGGAGCGGATCTGAGGCGGCAAACGGGATTGCACCTTCCGTGATAAACGCAAGTCCCATGATGAAATTGGTTGGTCCCGTCTCTCTCTGCTCTTTTGTAAATTTATTCTTAAATAACAGAGTCGCCAGGGCAATCGCACAGGGCGGAGTCATCCCGCCGATCATAACCGCTGCCATGATGTCATAATTTCCCGCTGCTATGGAAGCAGTTCCGAACACATACGCCGCTTTGTTAAACGGACCACCCATATCAATCGCCATCATTCCGCCGAGAATCAGCCCGAGAAGTACCTTGCTGGATCCCCCCATATTAGAGAGACCTGTATTCAGCGCCGTATTAATTCCTCCCATAACCGGCTCCACTACAAAATTCATCAGAAGTCCCATGATAAGAATTCCGAATACCGGGTACAGGAGCACCGGCGCGATCTTCTCAATCGCCTGGGGCAGCTTCTCACATGCTTTTCTGAGAAAGAGGATAATATACCCTGCTGCGAATCCTGCCACAAGCGCTCCGAGGAATCCTGATTTGCCGCCGGAAGCGATCATTCCGCCCACAAATCCGACTGCAAGTGCAGGCCTGTCTCCGATCGCCATTGCAATAAATCCCGCCAATACCGGAAGCATGAATCCAAATGCAGTATCCCCGATTTCCTTAAAAAGCGCGGCAGCCGGCGTAATCGTACCGAACAGAGCTCTCTCATCTGCCGGCAGTGAATTCAGGTCCACGCTGAGGCCATCGATCAGAAATGCTATGGCAATCAGGATACCTCCGCCCACGACAAATGGAAGCATATGGGATACCCCATTCATCAGCTGCGTATATATCTTATGTCCTGCCCCGCCTGATTTTATATTCTTTGCCTGAGCGTTTCCTCCGCCGGAGCCGTGATATACCGGCACATTCCCGGACATTGCCTGTTCAACAAGCTGCGGCGCTTTGCTGATCCCGTCCGACACCTGGCACTCGATCACCTTTTTCCCATCAAAACGCTCCATGGGAACCTGTGCGTCTGCTGCAACTATAATGCAGTCCGCATCCTGTATCTCCTGATCTGTAAGGACATTCTTCGCCCCGCCGGATCCTCTCGTCTCAATCTTTATAAAGCAGCCTTTCGCTTTTGCCGCCTTTTCAATCCCCTCTGCCGCCATATAGGTATGGGCAATACCGGTCGGGCACGAAGTCACAGCAAGGATTTTAAAATCCGCATCCGCGGGCTGGCTCACATCTGCCAGACGCTCATCTATGTCCTCCTGCTCATCATCCGCTTTGTCGATCACCGCAAGAAACTCATCGACATCTGATGCATTTCTCAGCGCGTCAGCGAAATTCTCATCCATCATCAGGACAGAGAGCTTGCTCAGCACATCCAGGTGGATATTATCCTCTGTGTTCGGTGCAGCGATCAGAAACATCAGAGTGACAGGTTTTCCGTCCAGAGAATCGAATTCCACTCCGTCTCTGACAACCATTGCGGCAAGTCCCGGTTTTATGACCGCGTCACATTTTCCGTGTGGAATCGCGATTCCCTCGCCGATCCCGGTAGTGCTCTCCTCTTCCCGCGCGTAGACCTGCTGTCGGTACGCTTCCCGGTCACTGATCTTTTCACTTTTAATCATCAGGTCGATAATCTGATCAAGAGCTTCACTCTTGCTCTTCGGTGTCCCTGTAAGGGAAATACTTCTCCTGTCCAGTAAATCGGTAATTCTCATTTCTCTATTCCTCCCGGCTGATTCGCTCATAGAGCGCAGCAATTTCTTTTTCAGTTGCCAGATATTCAGAAAACGCGCTGGCGCTTCCCGCTGCGATTCCCATATAAAACGCGTGCCTGTACTCCTGTCTGTCAAGCCATCCCGCCAGGAATCCGGCTACCATCGAGTCCCCTGCCCCTACTGCATTGACCAGTTTCCCGTTGGGCGCTGCCGCGGAATATACGCTTCCGTCTTCCGCTGCAAGAACCGCTCCCTTTTTCCCCATGGATACGAGGACATTGCGCGCACCCATCTCCTGGAGCTTTTTCGCATAGGGAAGCGCCTCTTCCCGCGAACGGATCTCCTGCTGAAAGATCTCGCCCAGCTCATGATGGTTCGGTTTGATAAGAAAAGGACGATACCGCAGTACTTTCAGAAGAAGATCTTTTGTCGCATCTACGATCGGTATCACACCTCTCCCGCTGACAGACTCCAAAATTCTGCTGTACATGTCATCCGGCATGGACGCCGGGATACTGCCCGCAAGCACCAGGACATCACCCTCGCCGAGCACATCCAGCTTTCTCATCAGCTCATCCACTTTCTCCGGACTGATTTCCGGTCCCATCCCGTTAATCTCTGTTCCGTCTATATTCTTCAGCTTTACATTAATCCTTGATATCCCGTTCTCAACAGGGATAAAATCCGACCGGATCCCCATACGTTCTACTGCTTGCGAGATCTCGCGGCCCGTGAATCCGGCAGTGAATCCAAGAGCCGTGCTTCCGATCCCCAGATTCTTCAGAATCGTTGACACATTGATTCCTTTCCCTCCCGGAAGAATCAGTTCCGAATCTGTCCGGTTCGTCATCCCCAGTTTAAAATCACTGACAGAGACGATATAGTCCAGAGACGGATTAAAGGTAACCGTGCATATCATTTTCTCTCCTCCTGTTCTTTTTGATGGTTTTATTATACAGTCAAACTCATTCATAATCAATCAAAATAATTCA
>DXGZ01000070.1 GCA_019113645.1 Candidatus Mediterraneibacter vanvlietii
GAGACCGTTTCAAGTTTTGTGTAAATTCAAAAAACTGATATAAGATATGTCATTAGTTACTCTGGGCAGAGCCGATTTTTTGAGGTTCTGCCCTTGCTTGTATTATAATGCAGTTTCCGGACATGTCAAGCAGGGCTGGCCTAGCCAGCCCTGCCAGGCCAGAAACAGCTTATAATCCAGATAATCGTTCTTCGAAAAATATCTCCAGCTGCGAATGAATCTGCCCCCAGTCCTGTCGGTGTCCAGTCCATTTTTTCGTGATATCTATCATGGCCAGATACAGCATTTTCAGAAGACTGTCATCAGAAGGAAATACCGTCTTGGATTTGGTGACCTTTCGGAGTTGACGGTTAAATCCTTCGATGGCATTGGTCGTATAGATCAGACGCCGGACCGCTTCCGGATACTTAAAATAAGTCGAAAGATTCGCCCAGTTGTCTTTCCAGGATTTCGCTATTTTCGGGTATTTTCCGCTCCATTTTTCATCAAAGCTGTCCAGTTCCGCTAATGCGATTTCTTCTGTTGGGGCTGCATAGACTCGTTTCAGATCAGCCATCAGCGGCTTGAGTTCCTTGTAGGAAACAAACTTTGTTGTATTCCGGATCTGATGGATAATGCATTGCTGGATCTCCGTATCCGGAAAAACAGCCTCTATTGCCTGCGGAAAACCTGTCAGACCGTCTACACATGCGATCAGGATATCTTCCACGCCGCGGTTCTTCAGACCGTTTAGGATCGAAAGCCAGAACTTTGCGCTTTCGTTTTGCCCGACATACATGCCGAGCACGTCCTTGTGGCCTTCCATATCGATCCCTATAGCGATATAAACCGCACGTTTTACAATCCGGCCTTCATTGCGCACATGGTAATGGATGGCATCCATAAAAACAACCGCATAGATTTCTTCCAAAGGCCTTTCCTGCCATTCTTTTACGATGGGAAGGATCTTATCCGTGATCCGGCTGATGGTACTGTCAGAAATTTCGATATCGTACAATTCACGCATATGACTTTCGATATCGTTCGTAGTCATCCCTTTGGCATACATGGAGATGATCTTTTCTTCCATGTCTTGAGTGACCGTATTCTGATACTTTTTAACGATCTGTGGTTCAAACTCACCTTTCCGGTCTCTTGGGATATCAATCTCCATATCGCCGTAACTGGTGTGCATGGTCTTCTGGGAATGGCCATTTCTGGAATTATCCGTTTCCTTGTTCCGATAATCATACTTGGAATATCCCAGTTCCTCATCCATTTCCTGATCCAGGGCACCTTCCAGGATAATGGACATCATATCCCGCATGATAGAGTTGACATCCGTTCCATCCTTGACCTTTACATTGTTTTCTTTCAGGTAGTTGCCCATCATTTCCCGAAGGGCTGCTTTTTGTGGGGTATCTTTTTTCCTTGCCATAAAATAAACCTCCAAACTGGTAAGTCTATCTTACATCAGTTTGAAGGTTTACACAAACTTTGGGATACTCCCGCTCCCCGCGGGGGAGCACTCTATTCTCCGATCTCCTTCACCGCTCTGATATTCTCAATCCGGAATATTTTCAGTACTTTTTTCTTTTTCTCTGTGCATTCTATTTCCAGCCATTCATCATCTACATCCCGGAGAATTCCGGTGACACTGAACATTATATCGATGTTCACAAGAGGGTTTTTGACAGTGATTTCACAGGCTTTTCCAATATATTCGGGAAGAAGCTTTTTCCAGGGCAATCGATCACCGAAAGGTTTCTTCTCTTTCTTGTATTCGCTGATCAGGTAAATCAGCAGACCGATTATGACGATTAGAAAAAATGTTAAAATTTTCATGATTCTGTAACCTCCACCGCTATGCCGTCTACAAGAGAAAGATCCACGAGTTTTGTGACTGTTTCCTTCCCAAAGAGAGTTCCTTCCTTTCTCCGTTTGTATTCCACTCTGAGCCATTCTTCATTTATGTCGATAATTTTCATATCATATGTCCCGGAAGAGTCGCTGATTATTTCATCAGGCAGCATCAGATCCCAGTCTGAACAGTCCAGGCAGCACTTCTTTCCAATCAGCTTTTTCAGTATGTGCAAATCTCTGGAGGGTTTTTCTTTGGCGGCGATTTCTATATCATTTCCCGCGAGAACATCCAGACTTATTTTATAGATACGGGCGAGTTCCAGAGCCTTATCGAGAGAAGGCGAACCCTGACCGCACTCCCAGTTTGAGATGGTCTGTCTGGTTACGGACAGCATGTCAGCGACTTCCTGCTGGCTGTATCCATGTTTTTTTCTGAGCGTTACAAGTTTGTCTCCAAGCATGGGCTTTGGCTCCTTTTCTTTTTGTTTTCATCAGGATAGCAGAAAGTCTCTTTGATTACCAGCAAATTTATTTGGATTCTGCGCAAATTCCTTTGGCATGAAGAGTTTGCCGGCGCTTTTGAAGAGAAAAGAACTGCGTAAACAGAAATTTTTACAAAAATTGAAAAAATCTGATAGAATCTGGATGTCCAGATACGAATAATAAGTATAACCGGCAATATCGGTTGAGCAGCAACTGTTCAGCACGCGCCATGGCTGAACTGCTGCGTAAAATACACCCGGGTTAAATAACGAAACAGCGCGAAGAAGGAGTTCCTATGAAAATAACAGAACAGAATTTTATAAAACAGATAATACAGGGAAATGAAAAAGCGCTGGAATACTGTATGCTTCACTACGGCGGGCTGGTGAAAACCGTGGTCCGCAGGCACCTCGGTGATCTTTCCAGGTTTGAAGACGAGTGCATCAACGATGTGTTCTTTGCAGTGTGGCAGCATGCGGATTCCTACCGCTCTGATAAGAATTCTTTTGCCAACTGGATAGCAGGTGTATCCAGGCTGAAAGCACTGGACTGCCGGCGCAGGTATGCGAGGCATCTGCTGGAAGTGAGTTTTGACGATACTGTGAAGGACACTGCAAATGAAAGGGAAGATCCGGGGACGCCGGAACTTGCCGTCCTGGAAGAGGAAATTTCCAGAGAGACGCGGGAGATGCTGGACTGCCTGCGGCCTGCAGACCGGGAATTGTTTATCAGGCTATACATGGAAGAGGAAGATGTGGAATCGGTCAGCCGGAGCACCGGAATGTCGAAGGCTGTGATTTACAACCATGTGTCCCGCGGAAAGAAGAAGCTTCGCAGACAGTTTCTGGCACAGACGGGGAAAGGAGAATGACAGATGAATAAATCAGTTTATGATATGTTGAATAAAATGGATAATCAGCCGGGCGCGGGGGTGTCTTTTGAGGCGGATCCGGCGGAAGTCCGCGGATGGATGAAAGAATTTGGAAAGCAGAAACGCCGCGCAGGTGGAAAACGTGCAGGCGCTGGGGATAAATACAAATCTGCGCCCCACAGATGGGGAAAATATGCGGCAGCGGCGGCGCTTCTCGGGCTTGTTGTTGTGGCGGGCGGAGTATTTACCCCGGCAGGGCAGTTCGTATATGCCGGTGTGAAGACGGTTACCTATGATCTCTCCGAACTGCTGGGCATCTCGAAAGATCTGGAACCATACCGGACAGTAGTTGGGAAGAGTGTATCGGACAATGGATATACGGTTACTTTGAATGATGTTGTACTGGACGAGGGGAGACTCTATATCTCCAACACAGTGACGGTTCCGGAACGGATGGAATCAGATGAGGTGCTGATGGATTATGCCGAAAGCGTGACGGTATTTATAAATGGAAGAATGGTATCTTTGGCGGCGAGCGGCGGCAGCGGTCGGGCGGATGATTACAATATTGTATCTGACTGGACGATTGAGGTACCGGATGTAGATACGGCGAAGGAACTGGACATGGAGATTCGCTACTCTGTCAATGGAGATAAGGTAGGGGCGTTTGAGTTTACGGCTTCCGGAGAAGAGCTTGCGCTTGACACGCTGACAATTCCGCTGGACGAGAAGGTGACTCTGCCGGATGGATCGGAAGTCAGATTTACACGGTATACCTCCAATGCCATGGGACAGAATATTTATTTTGAAAAAACGTCAGCAGATTACTCGTATGATCTGCGTCTGGAAGGAGAGGACGATCTGGGGAATCCGGTGGCTTTCTTTGCGAGATATTCGCAGAAAACAGAAGGACGTATGGAAGTGGAAACCATTGATAACGGGTATGTAAGCGATGAGGCGCAGAGTCTGACGCTGATTCCTTATGCAGTGAAAATGCCGGAGGGCGACGGGAAAATGAGCTCTGACTACGAGCAGATCGGAGAGCCGTTTACGATTCAGATATCTGAAAATCAGTGAGAAAGTCGGCTCGACTGTTAAGAAAGATCAATATAAAATAACGAAAATGCTTACTTGAAAAAGAAAAATGTGTTAAAATATATCATAGTGACACCAGTAAAAGGCCGTTACAGCGTTGTACCGGCCTTTCTTTGGCTATACTGTATTGTAAAAGATAAACTGTAACAACGGAAAATAAGAAAAGGAGGAATTAGATGCTCAGCAGAGGAGATGCGGTAGTCTATAAGTGCAGAGGATTGTATAAGGTGGAAGATATCGGGACTTTGGATTTCCCTTCCGTGGATTCGAAGAAACAGTATTATACTCTTCAATCTGTTGAGGATGAAAGAGACAGGGCATATGTCCCCACAGATGACAGTACGAATATCCGGCAGCCGGTAAGCAGAGAAGAGGCGCTGGAGCTGATCGGGAGAATACAGGATATTGAGGTGCTGAAGATTAAAAACGAGAAATTCCGTGAGCAGGAATATAAAAACTGTATTGCAGACTTTTGCCCGGAGAACTGGGTGAAAGTTCTGAAGACAACGTACAGCAGAACAAAGAGCCGTGGCAGCATAACCAGCCTTGACCGAAAATATCAGATGCTTCTGGAGCATGCCCTGTACAGTGAATTTGCGTTCGCGCTCGGCGTGCCGGCAGGGAGTGTGGCGCAGTTTATCGAGGAGCACAAAGGGACGCAGAACTGATCAGAACAAGAGCGCCTCACGGTTGTAACGCCTGACCTGATGAAAGCGCAACCTGATGAAAGCGCACCTGATGAAAGCGCATCTTGCGCAAACAGCGGACGCATGATATACTTCTCCTGATAATATTTTATACAGGAGGAGTTATTTTTTATGGATGCAGACCCTGCGGGGAACACTATTTTATTCGATTTGCTGCTATTGGTATTTTTTACTTTGCTCAACGCTTATTTTGCCGGAGCCGAAATGGCGGTTGTGTCGGTCAACAAGAACCGGATACGAAGCCTGGCGGAAGATGGCAATAAGAAAGCAAAGGTAATCGAGGGATTGTTTGAGGATTCCACGAAGTTCCTTTCAACGATTCAGGTGGCAATCACATTTGCTGGATTCTATTCATCGGCATCGGCGGCGGCAAGCATTTCGCCAACGCTCGGACAATGGCTGCACAGTGTGGGAGTTCCGTACAGCTCACAGATCGCGCACAACGGAGTGACTCTTATACTTATGTTTTTCAACCTTGTTTTCGGGGAGCTTGTGCCGAAGCGGATCGCGCTTCAGAAAGCGGAAGGTTTCGCCATGCTTACTGTTATGCCGATTCACTATGTATCCATCGTATTATCGCCGTTTATCAAGCTTTTGTCAGTTTCGACCAAGCTGGTGCTAAAACTTCTGAGAATGAAGACAGAAGATCAGGAGGAAGCTGTAACAGAAGAAGAGATCAAGGCGCTTTTGAAAATGGGAAATGAGAGCGGCACGTTTGACGATGACGAGCGTGAGATGATCGATTCTGTGTTTGCGTTTGACGACCGCACTGCCCGGGAGATTATGGTTCCGCGGCGTGAGGTGGTGACCATCGATATCGAGGAGCCGTTTGAGGAGCTGATCGATGAGATCCTGGAGACCAGACATAACAGAATTCCGGTCTATGAGGAGAGCATTGATAATATTATCGGTGTGCTTCACGTAAAAGACGTGATGATTGAGCTTCGCAAGAACAGTCCGGAGCAGATGAATATCAGGGAGATGCTCCACGAACCGTTTTTTGTCCCGGAGACAAAAGAGGCGGACGAGCTGTTCCGCACCATGCAGGAAAAACGGCACCACATGGCGATTCTCGTGGATGAGTACGGCGGATTTTCGGGTATTGTCACGATTGAAGATCTTGTGGAAGAGATTATGGGCGATATCAATGAGGAATACGAGGAGGTTGTTCCGGAGATTGAGGCGGTCAGCGAAGACGAATACCGCCTGGATGGCGGAATTCTGATCGATGATCTGAATGAGGAACTGGATCTTAAGCTTGAAACCGAGAACTATGATACGCTTTCCGGTTATCTGATCGAGCAGCTGGGGCATATCCCGGCAAAGGAAGACAGAGATATCATCGAGGTCGGAAACTATGTGTTCACAGTCGAGGAGGTAAAAGACAACAGAATCAGCAGAGTGCTTCTCAGGATTCTTCCGGCTGCGGAAGAAGATGACGAAGAGGAGAACGGAGGCAGGAAGAAACAGAGTCATGCGTCCGGTGAGGAAGAAGTGAAAGATTGAAAGGAGATGCAGAAGTATGAAGACGCTGTCTATTGAGAACGAATTAAGAAACAATTCTTATCCGGGAAGAGGGATTATTATCGGGAAGACCCCTGACGGAAAGAAAGCGGTAACCGCTTATTTTATCATGGGACGGAGCGAGAACAGCCGGAACCGTATTTTTGTAGAGGATGGAGAGGGCATCCGCACGCAGGCATTCGACCCGTCAAAACTGACGGATCCAAGTCTGATTATCTATGCGCCGGTTCGTGTGCTCGGCAACAAGACGATTGTGACCAACGGTGATCAGACCGACACAATCTATGAAGGAATGGACAGGCAGCTTACTTTTGAACAGTCGCTCAGAACGAGAGAATTCGAGCCGGACGGCCCGAATTATACCCCCCGCATCTCCGGGATTATGCATATAGAAAACGGCAGTTACAATTATGCGATGTCCATTTTGAAGAGCAATAACGGAAACCCGGAAGGATGCTGCAGATATACATTTGCATATGAAAATCCGGCGGCAGGAGAAGGACATTTTATTCATACTTATATGTGTGACGGCGATCCGCTTCCGAGTTTTGAAGGCGAGCCGAAGCTGATCAGCGTGCCGGATGATATGGAAGCGTTTACAGACCTCCTGTGGAACAGTTTGAACGAGGACAACAAGGTTTCACTTTTTGTCCGCTATATTGATATTGAAACAGGAAAATACGAGACAAAGATTGTAAATAAAAATCAGTGAGGAGCGGATGAAAGATGAAAGAATTAGAACTGAAATACGGATGTAACCCAAACCAGAAGCCTTCCAGAATCTACATGAGCGATGGAAGCGAACTGCCGATTACCGTGCTCTGCGGACGCCCGGGCTATATCAATTTTCTTGATGCGTTTAACGGGTGGCAGCTTGTATCAGAATTGAAGAAAGCAACAGGACTTCCGGCCGCAACATCGTTTAAGCATGTGTCGCCGGCAGGAGCAGCGGTAGGTCTTCCGCTTACCGAGACACTCGCGAAGATCTACTGGGTGGATGATCTGGGAGAGCTTTCACCGCTGGCAAGCGCATACGCGAGAGCGAGAGGTGCGGACAGAATGTCTTCCTTCGGAGACTTTATCGCTCTTTCTGATGTCTGTGATGTGGACACAGCAAGACTGATCAAGAGAGAGGTTTCCGACGGAGTTATCGCACCTGGATATGAGCCGGAGGCGCTGGAGCTTCTGAAACAGAAGAAAAAAGGAAACTACAATGTGATCCAGATTGATCCGGACTATGTGCCGGCAGAGCTGGAGCATAAAGAAGTGTATGGAATTACATTTGAGCAGGGAAGAAACGAGCTGAATATCGATAAAGATTTCTTCTCCAACATTGTGACAGAGAATAAAGACCTGTCTGACGCTGCGAAGGCAGATCTGGCGATCGCCATGATTACGCTGAAATATACGCAGTCAAATTCAGTCTGCTACGTAAAGGACGGACAGGCGATCGGAATCGGAGCGGGTCAGCAGTCACGTATCCACTGTACTCGTCTTGCAGGCCAGAAGGCGGACAACTGGTGGCTTCGTCAGAGCCCGCAGGTATTAGGTCTGCAATTTAAAGAAGGAATCAAGAGAGCGGACCGTGATAATGCCATTGATCTGTATATCGGCGAGGAGTACATGGATGTGCTCGCTGACGGGGCGTGGGAGAATATTTTCGAGGTGAAGCCGGAAGTGTTTACGCGCGAGGCGAAGAGAGAGTGGCTTGACAAGATGACAGACGTTGCTCTTGGTTCTGACGCCTTCTTCCCGTTTGGAGATAATATTGAGCGCGCGCATAAGAGCGGCGTGAAATATATCGCTCAGCCGGGCGGGTCAGTGAGAGATGATCATGTGATTGAGACATGTAATAAATACGGTATGGTGATGGCATTTACCGGAATCCGTCTGTTCCATCACTAGAAGAGGAATGCGGAAATGGTATTGGAAACGAGAAGCCCGGAGGAGACATTCTGTGTGGGAATGCGGCTCGGGCAGGAGGCGAAAGCCGGACAGGTATTTACCCTGACGGGAGATCTCGGAGTGGGAAAGACTGTCTTTACACAGGGACTTGCAAAAGGGCTGGGGATCGAAGAAGCGGTCAACAGCCCAACATTTACGATTGTCCAGATCTATGAAGGGGGAAGACTGCCTTTCTACCATTTCGATGTGTACCGGATCGGGGATATCGAGGAGATGGACGAAGTCGGTTTCGAGGATTATGTAATGGGTGAGGGAGTATCTCTGATTGAGTGGGCGAACCTGATTGAAGAGATCCTTCCGGAGAAACGCACGGAGATTCTGATCGAGAAGGATCTTGAAAAGGGATTCGACTATCGCAGAATAACGATTCACGAAGTCGGATGAGTGACGGACCGGGCGGCTGGGGTCACACCGGGCCGGTGACCGGGAGAGATCTGCCTTATATGGCGGGAGAGAAAAGGAAGCAGGACGTATTATGAGAGTTTTGGCGATTGACAGCTCAGGGCTGACAGCTACAGTGGCAATTGTGGAAGATGAACAGACGATTGCCGAGTATACGGTAAATTATAAGAAAACACATTCACAGACCCTTCTGCCTATGATTGATGAGATGGTGAGAATGGTGGACGCTGATCTGAATACAGTGGATGCAATCGCTGTTTCGGGCGGACCGGGCTCATTTACCGGGCTTCGGATCGGTTCTGCCACGGCAAAGGGGCTGGGGCTTGCACTTGACAAGCCGCTGATTCATGTGCCGACAGTAGATGCTCTTGCGTACAGTGTCTATGGATGTGAGGATATCATCTGCCCGATTATGGATGCCAGAAGGAGACAGGTGTACACGGGGATCTATACATTTGTGCGGAATGAGGCGTCGGAAGAGGGCAGCTGCTACAGCGAGCCCAAATTCCGTGTGCTGCGGGTGCAGATGGCAGTGTCGGTGGAGGAGCTGATCCGCCGCCTGAATATTTATGGCAAGAGAGTGGTTTTTCTCGGAGACGGCGTGCCGGTTTATAAGGAGATGCTGGCTCAGGGGCTGAAAGTGCCGTATACATTTGCGCCGTCGTTTATGAACAGGCAGAGGGCTGCAGCGGTCGGAGCCCTGGGGATTCAGTATTACCGGATGGGACGCTATGAGACTGCTGCGGAGCATAAACCGGAGTATCTGCGCGTGTCCCAGGCGGAGAGAGAGCGTGCGGAGCGCGAGAAAAATGCCGTTCCAGAAGCACGGAAGATGAGTATGGAAGATGCTGCTGCGGTAGCGGAGATGGAACATCAGCTGTTCCCGGATGCGTGGAGCGAGAAATCCATTCTCGAGACGCTGGAACAGCCGAATTCCATCTGTTTTACTGCGGAAAAAGCGGGGCGTGCAGCGGGATACCTTCTCGCCTACACGGCAGCTGACGAGGCGGAGATCGCCCGGATCGGCGTGGTAAAGGAACTGCAGAGACAGGGGGTGGCGCAGACACTTCTCGCTGAACTGGAATCTGTATGCCGGGCGCAGAATATAAAAAAGATACTGCTTGATGTGCGCTGCGGAAACGAGGCGGCGAGAGCTCTTTATGAGAAGAACGGATTTAAAGAAGACGGGATTCGTCAGAAGTTCTATGAAAATCCGGAGGAGGATGCTGTTCTTATGAGCCGTGTGCTTGAAGAAGCGTAGACGGAACGGAACAGACGTTGGACCGCAGGCTGTCGGGGGATACCCCTGCATGCCGGAGCGGCCGGATTACAGGGACGCTTTTTTCTGGAAAACGATGCATACTGCCGGCAGCAGTTCCCAGTAGGAATCTGACGGATGGTCCGATATACTGTAGGCGTAACAGAAAAGCAATACTGTTTTTTACAGGAGGAGATTGTATGCGCCGTTATCAGGTTAAAGAAACAAAAGAAATCAGTAAAATTATCTGCAATCAGTGTGGAAAAGAAATTCCCGCAGTGAACGGATGCCCCACGGAAGGGGTGTTCAGTGTTGACTATGAGTGGGGATATTTTTCGGAAAAAGATGGCGAGAGGCATCAGTTTGATCTCTGTGAAGCGTGCTATGACAGACTTCTCGCATCCTTTCGTCTGCCTGCAGAGATAGAAGAATAGTAAGAGATAGTAGAAGAATACAGGGGAAATCTATGTTAGATGTTTGTTTGCTTGGATGCGGCGGCATGATGCCGCTTCCTTACCGGTATCTCACTTCGCTCATGACCCGTTATAACGGGAGCAGTCTTCTGATCGACTGCGGCGAGGGAACACAGATAGCAATAAAGGAAAAAGGCTGGAGTTTTAAACCTATTGATGTGATCTGCTTTACCCATTATCACGGGGATCACATCAGCGGGCTGCCGGGACTTCTGCTCACAATGGGAAATGCGGATCGTACGGAGCCTCTTACACTGATCGGCCCCAAGGGACTGGAACGTGTAGTGGGCTGCCTGCGGGTGATTGCTCCGGAGCTGCCATTCCCGATTATTTACCGGGAAATCGAAGGCGCGGAGCAGACGTTTGAGCTAAACGGCATGCGGATCCATGCATTCCGAGTCAATCACAACGTGCTCTGCTACGGGTATACTGTGGAGATCGACCGGGCGGGGAAGTTCGACGCTGCCAAGGCAAAGGAACAGGATATCCCTCTGAAATACTGGAGCAGACTTCAGGGCGGAGAGACGATTGACAATGAAGATGGACATTTTACGCCGGATATGGTGCTCGGACCGCCGAGAAAAGGAATCAAGCTGACTTACACAACGGACACAAGACCGACAGAGTCCATACGCAGAAATGCGAAGGGGTCGGATCTGTTTATCTGTGAGGGAATGTACGGCGAGAAAGAGAAAGCCGCGAAGGCGGTTGAATATAAACACATGACATTCTATGAAGCTGCGGAGATTGCCCGGGAAGCGGGCGTTGGGGAAATGTGGCTGACACACTACAGCCCTTCGCTTACGCGTCCGGAACCGTTTATGAATGATGTCCGGCAGATTTTTCCGGAGGCAAAAGCGGGGAAAGACGGAATGTCGGCAGAACTGAAGTTTGAAGACTGAGAGGCGTAAAATGAAAGAGATAAAAGATTTAAATATCCTGGCAATCGAGAGCTCCTGCGATGAGACTGCCGCGGCAGTTGTGCATAATGGCAGAGAGGTTCTCTCCAATGTTATTTCGTCACAGATTGATCTTCACAAACTGTATGGCGGCGTTGTGCCGGAGATTGCATCGAGAAAACATATCGAAAAGATCAACCAGGTGATTGAAGAAGCTCTTCGTGAGGCGGACGTTACCCTGGATGATATTGACGTGATTGGTGTGACATACGGACCGGGGCTCGTGGGAGCGCTGCTGGTCGGTGTGGCCGAAGCAAAGGCGATCGCATATGCGCGCAAACTTCCGCTGGTCGGAGTGCACCATATCGAGGGGCATATTTCTGCAAATTATATCGAACATCCGGATCTGGAACCACCGTTTCTGTGTCTGGTGGCATCCGGGGGACATACCCACCTTGTATGCGTGCGGGAATACGGAAAGTACGAGATCCTCGGACGCACCCGTGACGATGCGGCGGGAGAAGCATACGATAAAGTGGCTCGTGCCATCGGGCTCGGCTATCCGGGCGGACCGAAGATTGACCGGATTGCGAAAGAAGGGAATCCTGACGCAATCAAATTCCCGAAAGCTCACATTGAAGGCGCGGAGTATGATTTCAGTTTCAGTGGTCTGAAATCAGCGGTTCTCAACTATATTAACGGCTGCCGGATGAAAGGGGAAAGCTTTGATCCGGCGGACATCGCGGCTTCTTTCCAGAAAGCTGTTGTAGAAGTGCTGGTGGAGAATTCCATGCGGGCGGCTGAGGATTACGGCATGTACAAGTTTGCCATTGCGGGCGGAGTGGCTTCTAATACAGCTCTGCGCGCAGCGATGAAAAAGGCATGCGATGACAGACAGATCCGCTTTTATCATCCTTCCCCCATATACTGCACAGATAATGCGGCGATGATCGGCGCAGCGGCTTTCTATGAGTATCTTGCGGGAACGAGACACGGATGGGATCTCAATGCGGTTCCGAATCTGAAACTGGGAGAAAGATAAATGGATAAGAAGTATTGCACCGCCATAGTGCTTGCGGCAGGAAGCGGAAAGCGAATGGGGACAAAAGTTCATAAACAGTATCTGCTCATGGGAGGCAGACCGGTATTGTATTATTCTCTGAAAGCATTCCAGGACAGTGAACTGATCGATGAGATTATCCTTGTCACGGGAAGCGGAGAAGAAAAATACTGCCGGGAGCATATTGTAGAACCGTACGGGATCACAAAGGTAAAGAAGATCGTCACGGGCGGTGCGGAACGCTATCATTCTGTCTGGAACGGTCTTCAGGAGACAGAGGACGGCTATGTGTTCATTCATGATGGAGCGCGCCCGTTTGTGAATGAGGACATTATCAACAGAGCTTATGAGTGCGTGTGCAGCTGCGGCGCATGTGTGGCCGGTATGCCGTCGAAAGACACGGTGAAAATCGCAGACAGCAGTCAGATTGTAAGTGAGACTCCGGACAGGAACCATGTGTGGATTGTGCAGACTCCTCAGGTGTTCGACACTTCTATTGTGAAGAAAGCGTACGCCATGCTGATGGAACGCGGGGAGACCGGAGTGACGGATGATGCCATGGTTGTAGAGATGATGAGTGGAAATCCGATTCAGCTCTTTCACGGATCATATGAAAATATCAAAATTACCACCCCGGAAGACCTGGAAATTGCAGAGGTCTTTCTGAGGAGAACAGAGGGATAAAATGCTCGCAGCTGAACAGCTGCAGAGCAACTGGAATTTTTGAAAATAAAGTCTTGACAGTGTTTTCCTATGTGTGGTAGAATAGTCCACGTCGCATGAGGATGCGGACGGAAAATCAAATATGGAGAGGTATCGAAGTGGTCATAACGAGGCGGTCTTGAAAACCGTTTGTCCGAAAGGGCGCGTGGGTTCGAATCCCACCCTCTCCGCTTAAGAAATTTCTGAGAATTTCTTAAACATATCGGCATTTTGGAGAAGTACCCAAGCTGGCCGAAGGGGCTCCCCTGGAAAGGGAGTAGGTCGTTAGTAGCGGCGCGAGGGTTCAAATCCCTCCTTCTCCGTTAGATGTTATCCGTAAAAGCTACTGGGATTGCCCGGTAGTTTTTATCTTTCCCCATTGAGCTCACGGTTGAAAGAGAATGTGAAATATGGGTTAAATTGTGGATAATGTCTTGTAAAATATACCAGATGTTGTGAATGTCAAAAACATTGAAAAAAATACAAAAAATGGTTGACAGGAAATGACAAGAATGGTATTATATTTAAGCTGACTCGTGAGGGACAGCAAAAAACAAAGAAAAATAAAAAAGTTCTTGACAAACGAAAAGAGATTTGATAAAATATCAAAGCTGTCGCTTGAAAAGAACGACAGGAACCTTGATAACTGAACAATAGACAACAACCCTTGAAAATTTCTTTGAAGAGAAAATTTCTAAGAACGGTTCATACGAACCAAACAACAGTAAAAA
>DXGZ01000071.1 GCA_019113645.1 Candidatus Mediterraneibacter vanvlietii
TTTCAAGAAACTTTCTGCTGAGGTTGAGGGTGTGGGCAGGGTGACTTCGGAAGGGTTTTAGTGATTCTTGAAGTTCCGGACATGGACGTTAGGGCAGACGGCGAGATTGTTTGAGCGAATGCGAGTTGCTCACCGTCTGTCCCTGCATTTAGTCCATGGTCGGAACTTCTTAGATTCACTTAGACCCTGGAGCGGAACCCTGAACATCCCCTCAGCATCAGCAGAATACGTCTTAAAATGCTCCCCTGTTTTCGAAAATATCGTCTCAAAAAGTCAGCGAACCTAATCAATTAAATAGCGGTAGAAAATAAGAGGTGTTGCAAAATAGAGCTTGTTGCCTTAAAATAAAATGCAATGAGTTGAAATAGGGCAGTGAATCGCAGAACAGCAGAGCGCATTCCGGATGACCGCATACAGCGGGACGGGAAGAGCGCGTACGGAGGGCAGATGCGTCAAATGGAAATGATACGGGCCAGGGAACTGGTGTATGAATACGATAAACGTGACGAAGAAGGAAATATCATCGGGGCGGAACGCGCCATTGACGGCGTGACGATCGACGTGCCTCAAGGTTCATTCGTGGCAGTGCTGGGACATAATGGTTCCGGGAAATCCACTCTGGCAAAACATATGAACGCGATCCTTGTGCCGACGGGCGGAACGATGTGGGTGGATGGGCGTGATACGAAAGACCCGGCGGAACTGTGGAATGTAAGGCAGACAGCGGGAATGGTATTCCAGAATCCTGACAACCAGATCATTGGTACGGTTGTTGAAGAGGATGTGGGATTCGGACCGGAGAACCTGGGCGTCCCCACAGATGAGATATGGCAGAGAGTTGAGGAAAGTCTGAAAGCTGTCGGGATGCTGGAACGGCGGAAGGATTCTCCGAATAAGCTTTCCGGAGGGCAGAAACAGCGGGTGGCTATCGCAGGTGTGCTTGCCATGGAACCGAAGTGCCTGGTCCTCGACGAACCGACGGCTATGCTGGATCCGAACGGCAGAAAAGAAGTGATCCAGGCTGTGGAAAAACTGAGGAAAGTCAAGAAAGTAACGGTGATTCTGATCACTCACTATATGGAGGAAGTGATTGACGCGGATCAGGTGTTTGTCATGGAAGGCGGGCACATTGTCATGCACGGAACACCCAGAGAGATTTTCAGCCAAGTGGATGAGCTGAAGAAATACCGCATGGACGTGCCGCAGGTGACCATGCTGGCAGAGGAACTGAGACGTCGGGGGCTGGATCTCCCGAGAGGAATCTTGAGAAGAGAAGAATTGGTGGAGGCATTATGTCGATTGCGTTAGATCATGTGAGTTATGTATACAGCCCGGGGACAGCGTATGAGAAGCATGCGCTTAAGGATGTGAGCCTGGAGATCGAACAGGGCCAGTTTGTGGGGATTATCGGTCATACAGGATCGGGAAAATCCACGCTGATTCAGCATCTGAACGGGTTGATGAAAGCAACATCGGGGAAGATATTTTATAACGGACAGAATATCTATGAGGAAGGTTATGACATGCGGAGTCTGAGAAGCCAGGTCGGACTGGTGTTTCAGTATCCGGAATACCAGCTTTTCGAAGTGGATGTGTTAAGCGATGTGTGCTTTGGCCCGAAGAATCAGGGGCTGTCCAGGGAAGAGTGCGAACGGAATGCAAAAGAGGCGCTCGAACTTGTCGGATTTCCGGAGAAATATTATAAACAGTCGCCGTTTGAGCTCTCGGGAGGACAGAAGCGGCGTGTGGCAATCGCCGGTGTGCTGGCGATGAAACCGAAAGTGCTGATTCTCGATGAGCCGACAGCAGGGCTTGATCCGAAGGGAAGAGATGAGATACTGGATCAGGTGGAGAAGCTGCACAGAGAAACCGGGATGACGGTTGTGCTCGTGTCGCACAGCATGGAGGATGTTGCGCGGTATGTAGAGCGGATCATTGTTATGAATCACGGTGAGAAGATGCTGGACGGCACGCCGGGAGAGGTGTTCCGCCATTATAAGGAATTGGAGAAAGTGGGACTTGCCGCTCCGCAGGTGACTTATGTGATGCACGATCTGAAAGAGCGTGGATTTGACGTGTCGCCGGATGCGACGACCATTGAGGAAGCTGCGGATGAGATTGTGAGATTCCTTCGCGGATAAGGGAAACAGAAGAAATAGTATACCGCCGTTTGCAGGCGGAGGAATGGAGATTCTATGATCAGAGATATTACGATAGGACAGTATTATCCGGCGGAAAGCCGGATACACAGGCTGGATCCCAGGGTGAAGATCGTGTGCACCCTGCTTTTTCTTGTCTCGCTGTTCATCCAGAACAGTCTGCTGGGATATGTGATCGCAACCCTGTATCTCGGAGTGGTTATCCACCTGTCCAAAGTACCTCTTAAATATATCGTAAAAGGACTTAAGCCGATTGTAATCCTGCTGCTGTTTACAGTCGTAATGAACCTTTTCCTCACCCAGGGAGGAGAGGTGCTGGTACAGTTCTGGGTATTTACGATTTCGGAAAACGGTCTGAGATCATCTGTGTTCATGGCGGTGAGGCTGATGTACCTTGTAGCAGGTTCTTCGATCATGACATTTACTACTTCGCCGAACGGTCTGACAGATGGTATGGAAAAACTGCTTCATCCGCTGAATCGGGTGGGCGTTCCAGTTCACGAAGTGGCGATGATGATGTCGATTGCGCTTCGGTTTATCCCTATTCTGCTCGAAGAAACAGATAAAATCATGAAAGCGCAGATGGCGAGAGGCGCTGATTTCGAATCCGGCAATATCATCCAGAGAGCAAAGGCCATGATCCCCATCCTTGTGCCGCTGTTTGTGTCCGCGTTCCGACGGGCAAATGACCTGGCAATGGCGATGGAGGCGAGGTGTTACCACGGCGGAGAGGGGCGGACGAAGATGAAACCCCTGCGCTATAAAAGCAGAGATAAAATGGCATACGTTTTAACGTTGATCTATCTTGTTGTCATTTTCTGTGTAGGAAGATTTGTTCCCTTTAAACTGTGGATATTCTGATAAAGTGCGGTTGATCAATAGTCACTTTGGGACACACTGAAATTCAGTTTGGGACGTAGTCAAATTCAATTTGACTACGTCCCAAACTGACGAATATAAGGAGTTGGATTATGAGGAGGATTAAACTGACCGTCGCGTACGATGGTACGGATTACTGCGGCTGGCAGATACAGCCTAACGGCATTACGGTGGAATCTGCATTGAATAATGCGCTTTCGCGTCTTACGGGAGAGCCGATCAAAGTGATCGGAGCCAGCCGTACGGATGCCGGCGTTCATGCCCAGGGGAATGTGGCTGTGTTCGACACGGAAAGTTCGATACCTCCGGACCGGATCGCGTATGCGGTAAACGGGCTTCTCCCGGATGATGTTGTCGTTGTGCAGTCAGAAGAAGTGCCGTCTGACTGGCATCCCAGGTATCAGGATGTGGCGAAAACATATGAATACAGGATTCTGAACCGGCGAATGCCGGATCCTGTGCGCAGGAGGGATACGTGGTTTGTCTCATTCCCGCTTGATGTGGAACGGATGAGAGAAGCTGCGGAGTATCTGGAAGGGGAACATGATTTCCGGAGTTTCTGCAGTATACATGCAGAAGTCAAAAGCACGGTCAGGACGATTTACTCAATTAACATAGAACGGACGGGCGATCTGGTGACCATCCGGATCAGGGGAAATGGCTTCCTCTACAATATGGTGCGTATTATTGCCGGAACGCTGGTCGATATCGGCAGAGGCTTCCGTCTGCCTTCGGACGTGAAGAATATGCTGGAAGCAAAAGACCGGGAAAAGGCAGGTGCGACAGCTCCGCCGCACGGGTTGATGCTGCTTGAAATTGAATATGGAAAACAGGCTTTCGGAAAATGAGCGGGAAGGCGGAAATAACAGCCCGTTTTCCTTGACATTTAGGGCGTTCGTTGATAGTATTTATTTAACGATATTGCCGGGATGGTCCGGAAGAAAGGAAAACCAGATTTTCGGGTGATAAGGATAATCTTTATACTTGGGGAATCTGGTTTTTTATCGCATAATCCCGGAAATGGAAGACTGAAGGAGGGTAAAAAAGTATGAAAATCTATGCAACAAATGATTATCAGGAAATGAGCAGAAAAGCGGCGAACATTTTATCAGCGCAGGTGATTCTGAAGCCGGACTGCGTACTCGGACTCGCGACAGGGTCAACACCGATCGGCACGTATGATCAGCTGGTTGACTGGTATAAAAAGGGAGATGTTGATTTCTCGGAAGTGAAGACAGTGAACCTGGATGAATACAGGGGGCTGACAAGAGATAATGATCAGAGCTACTATTATTTTATGCACGAACATCTTTTTGACCGCGTGAATATTAAGGAAGAGAATACGCATGTTCCGGACGGCACAGAGCCGGATGCGCAGAAAGAATGCGACAGATATGAGGCACTCATCGAGTCCATGGGCGGTGTGGATATCCAGCTGCTTGGCCTGGGTCACAACGGACATATCGGATTCAATGAGCCGGACAGTGTGTTCCCGCAGAGAACGCATTGCGTAAATCTTACGGAAAGTACGATTGAAGCGAATAAGAGATTCTTCGCGTCAGCGGATGACGTGCCGCGCCAGGCATACACCATGGGTATCGGAACGATTATGAAGGCAAAGAAGATTCTCCTGATTGTAAATGGAGAGGGCAAAGCAGATATTGTGGCAAAAGCATTTTTCGGCCCTGTGACTCCGGAAGTGCCGGCGTCTATTCTGCAGCTGCACAGAGATGTGATTATCGTTGCGGACAAAGCCGCTCTCTCTAAAGTACCGGTATGATCGAAGTATGTGCAGACAGCGTAAGCTCTGCAATTGCAGCGCAGGAAGGCGGGGCGGACCGGATTGAGCTGTGTTCCGGTCTGGTGATCGGTGGTCTGTCGCCGTCTCCTGCACTGTTCCGGCAGGTCAGGGAATGCGTTGATCTGGAAATAAGAGTACTCCTTCGTCCGAGGTTTGGTGATTTCTGTTATGATGACTACGAGTTCCGTATGATCAACGAAGAAGTTGAGATGTTCAGGGAGCTTGGCGCTGACGGAGTTGTGATCGGGATGCTGAAGCCGGATGGTGAGCTGGATACAGCGAAGATGGAAACTCTTGTCAGGACAGCGGGAAACATGAAGTTAACAATGCACCGTGCGTTTGATGTGTGCAGAGATCCCTATAAGGCAATGGAACAGTGTATCTCAATGGGAATCGGCACGATCCTGACCAGTGGCCAGAGAAGCTCTGCGTGGGAAGGCAGAGAGCTGCTCGGCGGTCTGGCAGAGCGGGCGGACGGAAGAGTGGAAATACTGGCAGGAGCCGGAATTAACCCTGAAGTGATCAGAAAGCTGAAGGCGTGCACGGCACTGAGAGCCTTTCATCTGTCGGGAAAGAAGACGGTTGACAGCAGGATGAGATACAGAAAAGAAGGAGTTCCCATGGGGGTTCCGGGATTTAATGAATTTGAAATCTGGCAGACGGACAGTGAGACAATACGGGAAGCTGTGCTGAGCGCTGAAGAATAGGAGCGGTTCGGCTCGCGCCATGGCTGGTAACAGTTCAGCTCGCGCCATTCGGAAAACCGCACTGACGCGCTTGCTGCGGCTGCGCCGCTGTTTTCCTCATAAGCCGGCGCTCAGTTCATGGAACCGCCCGATCGAAAAATCATGCGAGCATGATTTTTTCTCCCGTGCAGTCCCATGGCTGAACTGTTGAGGAATAAAAACCTTGACAAATATTCATGTTTAAGCTAAGATTTCAACATATGATACATGCTGTGAAGGGAAGAAGTAACAGATCGCAGTGCAGACAGAAAGCAGCCGGCTGATGAGAGGCGCGTGACACGGAATCTGTGAATACATCCCGGAGCTTTGCACCGAAAGCCGGAAAGGTATGGTCAGTAGGCTGTGACGGAGTCGTACACGTTATCGTACGGTAGAGGCCGGAAGGAGATAAGATTTCCGGTGAATTAAGGTGGTACCACGGTTGATATCCGTCCTTATTGCGTATGCAGTAAGGACGGTTTTTTGTTTCCGGGGATAGTGCTTTCCTGTGAAATAAAAAGCTCCGCAGTTCAAAGAAAACAATAAGGGAGAAAGAAAGATGGGAATTTACGAAGAACTTCAGGCACGCGGGCTGATTGCCCAGGTGACGGATGAGGAAAGAATCAGAGATCTGGTGAACAATGGGAAAGCTGTTTTTTACATTGGGTTTGACCCGACGGCAGACAGCCTTCATGTCGGACATTTCATGGCACTCTGCCTTATGAAACGTCTGCAGGAGGCAGGAAATAAGCCGATCGCGCTGATTGGCGGAGGAACCGGATACATCGGCGATCCGTCCGGAAGAACGGATATGAGAAGCATGATGACTCCGGAACAGATTCAGCATAACTGTGACTGCTTCAAAAAGCAGATGAGCAAGTTCATTGATTTTTCCGAAGGAAAAGCGATGATGGTCAACAATGCGGACTGGCTGCTTGATCTGAACTATATTGAACTGCTTCGCGAAGTGGGACCGCACTTCTCTGTAAACCGTATGCTTACGGCTGAGTGCTACAAGCAGCGTATGGAGAGAGGATTGAGCTTCCTTGAGTTCAACTACATGATTATGCAGGCGTATGACTTCTATGCACTGTTCCAGAAATACGGATGTAATCTTCAGTTCGGCGGTGATGACCAGTGGAGCAACATGCTTGCGGGTACGGAGCTGATCCGCCGCAAACTCGGCGAGGATGCCGGGGCTATGACGATTACCCTTCTTCTTAACTCTGAGGGAAAGAAGATGGGAAAAACACAGTCAGGCGCTGTATGGCTTGACCCGGAGAAGACCTCACCATTTGATTTTTACCAGTACTGGAGAAATGTGGCTGACGCAGATGTTCTCAAATGCATCAGGATGCTTACATTCCTTCCGCTGGAAGAGATTGACAAAATGGATTCCTGGGAAGGGGCACAGCTCAATACAGCGAAAGAGATTCTCGCTTATGAGCTGACGAAACTGGTTCACGGAGAAGAAGAGGCGAAGAAAGCTCAGGAGAGCGCTAGGGCGCTGTTCAGCAAGGGAAATGCGGCTGAGATGCCGACGACAGAACTTTCTGAGGAAGATTTTGCTGAAGGAACTGTTGATATCCTTTCCATGCTTGTGAAGAGCGGACTTGTAACTTCCAGATCAGAGGCGAGACGTGCGGTGCAGCAGGGGGGAGTAGCTGTTGACGGAAATAAAGTGACAGATATCGCTGCTTCCTATGATAAGGATGCACTTGCGGGCGAGGGAGTTATTCTTAAAAAAGGTAAGAAGAATTTCCGCAGAATTGTAGCTAAATAAGAAGAAATGTTTCAGCAGTCCGGCGCATGGAACTGCTGCGGAATATTTGATGTGGGAACGCGGATGTCATCCTGCGCGGCGGAACGGCGATGAGGCCGGATGCCGTGCAGGATGCTGTTATAATAGGAACATTTGAAATAGAGATACAGGGATTGGAGGGTGATCCGGATGGGAATGAATCAGACACCAATGTCGGAGAGAATTCATATAGGTTTTTTCGGGAAGAGGAATGCCGGGAAGTCCAGTGTGATGAATGCAGTGACCGGGCAGGATATCGCAGTTGTTTCGGATGTAAAGGGAACAACAACGGACCCGGTATATAAATCTATGGAGCTGCTTCCCCTGGGACCGGTTGTTATGATGGATACGCCGGGAATCGATGACGAGGGGGATCTCGGAAATCTGAGGGTGAAGAAAAGCTATCAGGTGCTGAACAAAACCGATGTGGCAGTGCTTGTGATTGACGGGACAGCAGGAGCATCGGAGGAAGACCGGGCGCTGCTAATCAGAATCAGGGAGAAAAAGATCCCTTACGTTGTAGTATTAAATAAGAAGGAACTGGCTCCTCCGGAAGCAGAACAGGATACGGCGCGGTTTCTGGAACTCGCGGAAGATCATATGATCTCCGTCAGTGCAGCGGATGGCAGCGGTATTCACGAGCTCAAGGAAATGATCGGGCGTATCGCGAAGACGGAAGAACCGGAAAAATATCTTGTGCGGGATCTTCTGGCTCCTTCGGATATCGCTGTGCTGGTCGTTCCGATTGACTCGGCGGCTCCAAAAGGCCGGCTGATCCTTCCGCAGCAGCAGACGATCAGGGATATTCTTGAGGCTGACGCGGTGTCCGTAGTGGTAAAAGAAACTGAGCTTAAAAATGTATTCGAAAAGTTTGCTCAAAAACCGAAGATGGTGATCACAGACAGCCAGGCATTTGCCCAGGTTGCAAAAGACACGCCGGATGATATTCTTTTGACTTCTTTTTCCATATTAATGGCCCGCTATAAGGGAAATCTGGAACAGGCTGTCCGCGGAGTGACTGCGCTGGATGCGCTGGAGGACGGGGATACCGTGCTTATCAGCGAAGGGTGTACTCACCACAGGCAGTGCGACGATATCGGTACGGTGAAGATCCCGCGCTGGATCCGGGAGTACACCGGAAAAGAAATACAAATCGAGACAACGTCCGGCACAGAGTTCCCGGATGATCTGACGAAATATAAGCTGATCGTGCACTGTGGAGGATGCATGCTCAATGAGCGGGAGATGAAATACCGCTTAAGCTGTGCGCAGGACCAGGGAGTGCCGATGACAAATTACGGGATTCTGATTGCGTATGTGAAGGGAATACTGAAGAGGAGCGTGCAGGTGTTCCCGGAGATATATGAGCTGCTGCAATAACGCTGCAGTGTGAAGAGCGTGCTGAACAGATCAGCGTCCCGAACACAGATCAGCGTCCCGAACACAGATCAGCGTCCTGAATCGTGAGATCCTGCCGCCTTTTTGTTATATTATAAGGCAGAAATCTATGAGGAGAGTGAGCTGCATATGACAGTAGAGATGGTGCTGGAAAAGGTGAAAGAACTATGTGAAGCGCATGGCGCATCAGAAGTTATTTTATATGGCTCCCGCGCAAAGGGGACTGCATTGGAACGAAGTGATATAGATGTTGCTGTGGCTGGAGTACGGGAATTTGATGTTCTCGAAGAGGAGATAGAGGAAATACCTACATTATATACAGTGGATCTTCTTGACCTGGACACGTGCGGGAATGAACTGTTATTGGAGGATATTAGAAAGTACGGACGAAAAATTTAGGAAAAGATGGGAATCATTTCAAAGATCTCTGGATGCTTTGGCAGAGGCGCGCCAAAGAGAATGTACAAACCCTGCTTCGCGATTGAAGCACAAATAAAATTGTACTTAAAAAAATACAATATTTTTGAAAAACCACTTGAAATAAATGGAATGATTCGCTATACTGAAAAAGCTGTGACATGATAGCGATGAAGCGTGAGGTTGCTGCCGAAGCAAAAACATAAGCAAAGGCAGGTTTTCCGTGGAGCGAATGTCAAGTTAGGAAACTGGCGACAAGTCACTGTACGAATCACAACTGATTACTGATTACCGTAAAGGGAAAAGTATGAAACAACGTGTATGTTTCTCACGACACACACGGGAGAGTGTACAGTCACCGCTTGTCGTACTGAAGTCAAAAGTACGAAAAGGAGGCGACTTTTTTTATGGCAAGTCAAGTAATGAGAATCACACTGAAAGCGTATGATCATCAGCTGGTTGATGCATCCGCAAAGAAAATCATCGAAACTGTAAAAAAGAACGGTTCACAGGTGAGCGGACCGGTGCCGCTGCCGACTAAGAAAGAGGTAGTGACAATCCTGAGAGCAGTACACAAGTACAAAGACTCCAGAGAGCAGTTCGAGCAGAGAACTCATAAAAGACTGATCGATATCATTACACCGACACAGAAAACTGTGGACGCGCTTTCCAGACTGGAAATGCCGGCAGGTGTTTACATTGATATCAAAATGAAAAACAAATAAGCAGTAACGTCCTAACATTTAGGATGAGCGCGGGAGCGCTCCGCTGTAAATCACAGGAGGTATTTAATAATGAAGAAAGCTATTTTGGCTACAAAAGTTGGAATGACTCAGATCTTCAACAACGAAGACGGAGTTCTGATTCCGGTAACAGTCCTTCAGGCTGGTCCGTGTTATGTAACACAGGTTAAGACAGTTGAAAACGATGGCTACAATGCAGTGCAGGTTGGCTTTGTTGACAAGAAAGAGAAGATCGTCACAAAAGACAACAGCGGCAAGAAAGCAATTGCACACAGAAATGGTGTGACAAAAGCTGAGAAAGGTCATTTTGACAAAGCCGGAGTATCCGGAAAGAGATATGTAAAAGAGTTCAGATTTGATAACGCAGAGGAATATGCACTGGCTCAGGAGATCAAAGCTGATATCTTTGCTGCAGGGGATCACGTTGATGCAACAGCAATCTCCAAAGGTAAAGGTTTCCAGGGCGCGATCAAACGTCACGGCCAGAGCAGAGGACCTATGACACACGGTTCCAAGTTCCATCGTCACGCAGGTTCCAACGGTGCTGCATCTGATCCGAGCAAGGTATTCAAAGGTAAAAAGATGCCTGGACAGATGGGTAACAAGAAGATCACAGTTCAGAATCTCGAGGTCGTAAGAGTTGACGCAGAGAACAACCTTCTCCTTGTAAAAGGTTCTGTACCGGGACCGAAGAAATGCCTCGTAACGATCAAAGAATCCGTTAAGAGCTTATAAGGGTGACAATAAGAAAGGAGGAACACACAGATGGCAAAAGTATCTGTTTACAATATCGAAGGTAAAGAAGTTGATACCATCGAACTGAATGATGCTGTATTCGGTGTTGAGGTAAACGAGCACCTTGTACACATGGCAGTCGTAAATCAGCTTGCAAACAATCGTCAGGGAACACAGAAAGCTAAGACACGTTCTGAAGTTTCCGGCGGCGGAAGAAAACCGTGGAGACAGAAAGGAACAGGTCACGCAAGACAGGGTTCAACAAGAGCTCCGCAGTGGACAGGCGGCGGCGTTGTATTCGCTCCGGTTCCGAGAGACTACTCTTTCAAGATGAACAAGAAAGAGAAGAGAGCTGCTCTGAAATCCGCGCTGACTTCCAGAGTAGAAGAGAACAAATTCATCGTGATCGATGAACTGAAATTTGATGAGATCAAAACAAAGAACTTCCAGAATGTTCTGAACAACCTGAACGTGAACAAAGCACTTGTTGTTCTGGAAGACGGAAACACAAACGTGGAGATCTCCGCTAGAAACATCCCGGACGTAAAGACAGCACGTACAAACACAATCAACGTATATGACGTCCTGAAATACAATACGGTAATCACAACAAAAGCCGCTGTTGCAGCAATCGAGGAGGTGTACGCATAATGGCAAACGTTCAGTATTATGATGTAATCCTTAAACCGGTTATCACAGAGAAAAGCATGGATCTGATGGCTGACAAGAAATATACATTCCTTGTACACACAGACGCTACAAAGAATCAGATCAGAGAAGCTGTTGAGAAAATGTTCGAGGGAACAAAAGTTAAGAGTGTCAACACAATGAACCTTGACGGAAAGAACAGAAGACGTGGAATGACATTCGGAAAAACAGCTAAGACAAAGAAAGCAATCGTACAGCTTACAGAGGACAGCAAAGATATTGAGATTTTTGAAGGACTGTAAGAAACGAAACTAAACGGTGCAAATCCGTGAAACGAATAATTAGAGCAAACGAAAGGAGAGAAAGTAATGGGAATCAAAACTTATAACCCATATACACCTTCCAGAAGACAGATGACAGGTTCTGATTTCTCTGAGATCAC
>DXGZ01000016.1 GCA_019113645.1 Candidatus Mediterraneibacter vanvlietii
GGAAAACTGCGTTGGATTGAAAATGGAAATTGTCTGAGCGAAGCGAGTTGTTCCATTTTCAATCCTGTCTTTAGCAGGTTTCCCGCTCATTTAGTTTTTCTTAGATCCTGGAGCGGAACCGAATCCGGCATCCCCTTCCCGCAGAATACGTTTTCACTAATTATCTCCCGCGGATTTCGGATTTGTTCTGTCTGAGTTTTCTATGCGACAAACTCAGATTTTCAGATTTTAATGAGCCCCTGTCGGTACTCATTCTGGAATGCGGTTTTATATTTATCAGTCACAACCGACATATACAGATTGGATGCCAGTATATCGTTCCTCAGCATCCGCTGTCCGGCAGCGGGGAGCTCGATGCTGTCCGAGAGTTTGGCCAGGAGAGGAAGGGGGCTTTCTTTCGCTATGCGGGACAGGACCTTGGCCCGGTCTTTACGGAAGCCCAGAAGCCGTGCGTAGTAGTGGTATCCGCCGTCAATGTATTCTGACAGGGCTTCTTTTTTTGTTCCCAGCATGATGTGCAAAAGTGCCCGATTGATCCGGGTCTGCGTTATTTCGCGGGTCTTGAGCAGGTCACAGAACTGCTTGTAATTAAAGAAGTTGTCCAGCTGCGCGCAGATGCGGTGCGCCAGCTCTTCGGAGACATCCATGTATCGGATCAGACTTCCGGCATGTTTATTGAGCAGTTTATATTTGAGCAGGATAGAAAAATCGTTCTGGTATATCGGGTACGTGACACGGTGATAATCTTTTAAAAGCTCAAGGCAGGAAAACGGCACCTGATCCTCCAGGTCAGACAGTATACTGGAGAACGGCGGATCATCAAAAGTCCCTCCGGCACGTTCTGTGCGCAGCGCTGATCCGGAGTGGGCGAGGAGAGAACGGATGGCTGAGGCTGAGCTGAAACTGTCTGAAGAGAGGTTTTCCTCGTGGTAATGGGAGCCCTGGCGCCGGATGGTATAGGGGCGGATGGAGCTGCCGAGCTTTTTCAGCGCTTTCAGGTATTCGATCCCCAGGATATTGTTGGGGTCTTTCAGAATATCCGCATACATGGAACTGCTGCTGTATTCTGTCATGGCGCTGAAGCGTGCGGTGGGATAGGAAGCACCGCTCTTCAGATGCTTTTTCAGCAGCCTGCGGTATTCTGCCGGCTCTTCACTCAGGACAGAGGCAATATGCTGCATTGCTTTTAAGTCATTGCACTCGCTGCCAAAACAGATGGAATCTACGATGCCGAGCCGGTCCAGAAGAGAGACGGCGCCGGTCGCAAAGTATTCGGCGCTTCCGGTGGCATAGCAGACAGGCAGTTCGAAGACGGCGGCTGCTCCACATTTCAGAGCCATTTCCGCACGAAGCTGTTTCGGCATGATGGACGGGACTCCGCGCTGGACGTAATCTCCGCTCATTACTACGATGGCGGTGTCAGCGCCTGTAACCCGCTTGGCTTCCTGTATATGATAAAGATGGCCGTTGTGGAATGGATTATATTCAGCTATCAGACCTACAATTTTCATAAGAATCTCCTTGTATATAAAATTCCTCCATATTATACTATAAAAAGATGAATTCATACAGATGAAATGAGGAATTTAAGACGAAGAAGAGGGTGGATGCATGGAACTTGATAATAAAATAAATGTAGAGAGAATGATAGAGCTCCTGGAGCAGCATGATTTTAAACAGCTGAAAGAAGAACTGGAAGCCATGCATCCCGTGGACATTGTAGATGCGCTGGAAGAGCTGGACAAGAAGCAGAGAACGCTTGTGTTCCGGCTTCTGGCAAAAGAGGAAGCAGCGGAAGTGTTTACGGACATGAACAGTGACATGCGCGAGGATCTGATTAATGCCCTGACTGACTCAGAGCTGGAGGAAGTCATGGATGAGATGTACGTGGATGATACGGTCGATGTCCTGGAAGAGATGCCTGCCAATGTGGTGGACAGACTTCTGCTCGCCACAGATGAGGATACACGGCAGAAGATCAATGCGCTCCTTCAGTATCCGGAGGATAGTGCGGGAAGCATTATGAATGTGGAGTATATCAGCCTGCGGAAAGAGATGACGGTTGCTGAAGCGATTCTGAAGATCCGTCAGGTTGGTATTAATAAGGAGACGATCTACACCTGCTATGTTACGGAGAAGAAGAAACTGATTGGTATGGTGGACGTGAAGGATCTGCTGACAGCCGGTGAATCGAGAACAATCGAGGAGATCATGGATGAGAATGTGATCTATGCGCGGACGCTGGACGATCAGGAGAAAGTAGCGAATCGGATCAACAAATACGGTCTCATAGCGATTCCGATTATCGACCACGAGGACTGCCTCGTGGGAATTGTTACGGTTGATGACGCCATGCTCGTCCTGCAGGATGAGACAACGGAAGATATCAGCATCATGGCAGGTGTCAGCCCGAACGAAGATTCTTATTTTGAGACATCCGTGTTCCGGCAGGCAAAAAACCGTACGCCCTGGCTGATGCTTCTGATGCTTTCCGCAACGATTACTGGCGAGATTCTCGGTTATTACGAAGAAGCCATGGCGGTTATGCCGGTGCTGATTACATTTATTCCAATGCTCATGGGAACTGGCGGAAACTGCGGCTCTCAGAGTTCAACGCTTGTAATCCGCGGAATCGCGGTCGGCGAGATTGAGTTTTCGGATATTTTCAAGGTAATTTTTAAAGAGATCAGAGTGGCGCTGATTGTGGGAGCCCTCCTGGCAGTGGTGAACGGGCTGAGAATCTGCCTGATGTATGACTGGAATGTCATGCTTGCGGCAGCTCTCGGTATCACGATGATCTCTGTGGTCATCATGGCGAAGTGCATTGGCTGCATCCTTCCTCTTGTGGCGAAAAAAGTGGGGCTGGATCCTGCGATAATGGCAGCGCCCCTGATTACGACAATACTGGATACATGTACGATCCTCGTTTATTTCAATATTGTGACAGCATTCTTTAATTTATAAGCTGCGGTGGTTTCGCTTGTCTTGTGATTTATAAAAACAGGCGGATAAAAACATGGATTGTTATTTTTGTAACAATGATATAAATAAGATAGTAATTTTTGGGATATTGTACCTGAAAATGCACATAAAAATAAGCGGGAATCCCTTGTATACAAAAAAAGTTTGCATTATAATAAACAGTGTGAGTAATATGAAAGGTGGATTAACACAATGGGATTTATTGATGAAATCAAGGCCAGAGCAAAAGCGGACAAGAAGACGATTGTTCTCCCTGAAACAGAGGACGAAAGAACTTACAAAGCCGCAGAGGCGATTTTAAAAGAAGGAATTGCTGATCTGATCCTTGTAGGAAGCAAAGAAGAGATTGAGAAAAACAAAGGTACATACGATATCTCAGGCGCTGCAACTGTTGACCCGGCAACAAGCGACAAGACAGAGAGCTATATCGCAAAGCTGGTGGAACTCAGACAGAAGAAGGGCATGACAGAAGAGCAGGCAAGAGAGATCCTTCTGAACAACTATCTTTACTATGGCGTTATGATGGTGAAGATGGGCGATGCAGACGGAATGGTATCAGGAGCCTGCCATTCTACAGCGGATACGCTTCGTCCGTGCCTGCAGATCCTGAAGACAAAGCCGGGAACAAAACTTGTTTCCGCATTCTTCCTCATGGTAGTTCCGGACTGCGACATGGGTGCAAACGGAACATTCATTTTCGGAGACGCAGGACTTGAGCAGAACCCGGATCCGGAGAAACTGGCGAATATCGCAATCTCTTCCGCAGAGTCTTTCCAGACGCTGACAGGAAAAGAGCCGATTGTTGCAATGCTTTCTCATTCTACAAAAGGCAGTGCAAAACATGCGGATGTTGACAAAGTGGTTGAGGCAACAAAGATCGCTCATGAGCTTGCGCCGGAACTGAAACTGGACGGAGAACTTCAGCTTGACGCTGCGATTGTTCCGGAAGTTGGCGCATCCAAAGCACCGGGCAGCACAGTTGCGGGACATGCAAACGTTCTGATCTTCCCGGATCTTGATGCAGGAAATATCGGATACAAACTGGTGCAGAGACTGGGAAAAGCAGAGGCATACGGCCCGCTGACACAGGGAATTGCAGCTCCGGTCAACGACCTGTCCAGAGGATGCAGCGCGGAAGATATCGTAGGTGTTGTGGCTATCACAGCCGTACAGTCACAGGCGATGAAATAATCCGAAGCTGTTGAAAATAATAAGCCGTCCGGAGTCCTGACTCCGGACAGGAGATGGATAAAAGCAGTTTACTGCATATTTTATTAAAATAATAAGCGCATGGGAGGAAAGAAAATGAACGTATTAGTAATTAACTGCGGAAGCTCTTCTCTGAAATTCCAGCTCATTAATGCGGAGTCAGAGGAAGTGCTTGCAAAAGGAATCTGTGAGAGAATCGGTATTGACGGAAGACTCACTTATCAGCCGGAAGGCGGAGAAAAAGAGAAATCTGACAAGGCAATGCCGACACATACAGAAGCGATCCAGTTCGTGATCGAGGCACTGACAAATCCGGAGACAGGAGTTGTGAAGAGCCTTGACGAAATCGGCGCGGTTGGACATCGTATGGTGCATGGCGGAGAGAAATTCGCATCTTCCGTTATCATTACAGATGAAGTGAAGAAAGCAGTAGAGGAGTGCAACGAGCTTGCACCGCTGCACAACCCGGCAAACCTGATCGGCGTAGACGCGTGCGAGAAGCTGATGCCGAACACTCCCATGGTTGCTGTATTTGATACTGCATTCCATCAGACAATGCCTGAGAAAGCTTATATGTACGGACTTCCGTATGAGTACTATGAGAAATACAAAGTAAGACGTTACGGATTCCACGGAACAAGCCACAGCTTTGTATCACGCAGAGCTGCGGAAGTGATGGGAAGACCGTACGAAGATCTGAAGACAATCGTATGCCATCTTGGAAACGGATCCAGCGTGACAGCTGTTCTGAACGGTAAATCCGTAGATACATCCATGGGTCTGACTCCGCTCGAGGGACTTGTGATGGGGACACGTTCCGGAGATATCGATCCGGCGATCATGGAGTTCATCGCACAGAAAGAGAATCTCGACATCGCAGGCGTTATGAACGTACTGAATAAGAAATCAGGTGTGTTCGGACTTTCCGGCGAGCTTTCAAGCGATTTCCGTGATCTGACGGATGCTATGAATGCAGGGGACAAAAAAGCGAAGATTGCCATGGACGTATTTTCCTACCGTGTTGCAAAATACATCGGATCCTATGCCGCAGCCATGAACGGCGTGGATGATATCGTATTCACAGCTGGTATCGGTGAGAACGATGACTACGTAAGAGAGCAGGTGTGCAGCTACCTTGATTATCTCGGAGTTGACTTTGACAAAGAGATCAACACGGGATTAAGAGGAAAAGAGCAGGAGATCACAAAACCGGGATCAAAAGTTCGTGTATTTGTTATTCCGACAAACGAGGAGCTTGCGATCGCAAGAGAGACGCTTGCGCTTGTAAAATAATATCCGGATGTGAAACAGTGGTTTCACGGTTGAATCAGGGCACGGGACAGGACAGGGAGGCCCCGGAGACGGGGCTGACCTGTCCGTCTTTATGCGTGGCTGGGGCAGTACCAGTTCAGCCCGCGCCATTCGGAAAACCGCACTGCGTGCTTACTGCGGCTGCGCCGCTGTTTTCCTTATATACGGGCGCTCAGCTCATGGAACAGCCTGCTCGAAAAATCATGCGAGCATGATTTTCTCTCCCACGCTGTTCCATGGCTGAACTGGTGGCGGATAAATTTAATTTCGTGGTTGACAAACGGAATTTACATGATATAATAGTCTAGGTATGAATAGGAGTAAGTAACTATGTTAATTAACCTATCAGACGTTTTGTCAGACCAGCATAAGACAGTTGAAGAGACTGTACCGTTCACGATGGAAACGATCCGGACAAAATCCGGGGAGTATCCGATTGTCGAGAGCGAACCGGTACATGTCCGGGTGGAACATGTCAGGGGCAAGGAGCTGCTTATCCATGCAGACACAAGGCTTGTGACCGTGATTCCGTGTGACAGGTGCCTGGAGGATGTCAGACATGAGTTTGTACTGGATTGTACGAGGCATGTTGATGTGGGTCTCTCCGACGCAGAACTGACAGAGGAGCTGGATGAATCAAACTTTATAGACGGATATCATCTTGACGTGGACAAACTGCTCTATAATGAGCTTTTGCCGGAATGGCCGGAGAAGGTGCTTTGCCGTGAAGACTGCAAAGGTCTGTGCAAGGTATGCGGCCGGAACCTGAATACGGGGTCCTGCGATTGTGAAGATCCGGGGCTTGATCCTAGAATGTCAGTTGTCCGTGACTTATTTAAGAATTTTAAGGAGGTGTAACCTATGTCAATCTGTCCAAAGAATAAATCTTCAAAGGCAAGAAGAGATAAGAGAAGAGCTAACTGGAAGATGAGCGCTCCGAACCTTGTAAAATGCAGCAAGTGCGGCGAGCTCATGATGCCTCACCGTGTATGCAAGGCTTGCGGCGCATACAACAAGCGTGAGATCATTTCCGTTGATTAATTCATGGAAGTAAAAAAGAGGACGTAAAAACTTTGTGTTTTGCGTCTTTTTTTATTGATTTTTACTATGTTTTCCAGTAGAATGTTTTCAGTAGTGTTAGGAGGAAATAGAATGTCTGATATTACGAGAGTTGCCCTTGACGCAATGGGAGGAGATAATGCTCCCGGTGAGATCGTAAAGGGTGCGGTAGAGGCAGTACAGCAGAGAAAAGACATTGAGATTCTGCTGACAGGAAAAGAGGATTTGCTCAGAGAAGAACTGTCGCGCTATACTTACGCAAAAGAGCAGATTCGTATCGTGAATGCGACAGAGGTGATCGAGACAGCAGAACCGCCGGTGAAAGCGATTCGCGGGAAGAAGGATTCTTCCATCGTAGTTGCCATGAAGATGGTGAAGAACGGAGAGGCGGATGCTTTTGTTTCAGCCGGAAGTACAGGGGCTGTGCTCGTTGGAGGACAGGTACTCGTCGGCAGGATAAAAGGAGTGGAGAGACCGCCCCTTGCACCGCTGATTCCGACACTGAAAGGAGTGTCGCTGCTGATTGACTGCGGGGCGAATGTAGATGCCCGTCCGTCACATCTGGTACAGTTTGCCAGAATGGGTTCCATTTATATGGAGAGCGTAATGGGCAAGAAAAACCCGACTGTCGGAATTGTCAATATCGGAGCAGAGGAAGAAAAAGGAAACGCACTTGTAAAAGAGACCTTCCCGCTTTTGAAAGCCTGTAAAGACATTAATTTTATCGGCAGTGTGGAAGCGCGAGAGATCCCGTACGGCAATGTGGATGTAATCGTATGCGAGGCATTTGTCGGCAATGTAATCCTTAAACTCTACGAAGGAGTGGGGGGCGCCCTGATTAAAAAAGTAAAACAGGGTATGATGTCGAATCTTCGAAGCAAGATCGGCGCTCTTCTGGTTAAGCCTGCGCTGAAGGCGACAATGAAAGATTTTGATGCCAGCGAGTATGGCGGAGCACCGCTGCTCGGACTGAAAGGTCTTGTAGTCAAGACACACGGAAGTTCCACCGCGGACGAGGTGCGCAACTCCATTATCCAGTGCGTCACATTTAAAGAGCAGAAAATAAATGAGAAAATAAAGGAAGCAATACAGACGGCGCAGGATGAAAACAAAGATAGTGAGTAAAGTAAGGAGGATCTGATTATGGAATTTGAAAAACTTCAGGACATTATTGCGGATGTACTCAACGTACAGAAAGATGAGATCAAACCGGAGACTACATTTGTAGATGATCTGGGTGCTGATTCACTGGATATCTTTCAGATTATAATGGGAATTGAAGAAGAATTCGATATCGAGATTGACAATGAAGAAGCTGAAAAAATTGTAACAGTTCAGGATGCTGTGGATCAGATAAAAAAAGCAGTGGAATAAGATTGGATAAAAAGGAAAAAGCCCCTGTGGGCTTTTTCCTTTTCAGGGGAAAAGTTACAGAGAAAAAGGACGGAGCGGATAGAAATATGACAGAGAAACTAAGAGAACTGGAACAAAAGATCGGATATCATTTCCGGGACTTCGCGCTGCTTAAACGGGCGATGATGCACAGTTCTTATACAAATGAGAAGAATCTGCCGAAATACGAGTGTAATGAGCGGCTGGAGTTTCTGGGCGATGCGGTCCTGGAGCTTGTATCCAGCGAGTTTTTGTTTCGGGAGTCGCCGACAATGCCGGAGGGAGAACTGACAAAAACAAGGGCCAGCATGGTATGCGAACCGTCTCTGGCGCTTTGCGCGCGGGATCTGGATCTTGGGAGTTACCTTCTGCTCGGAAAAGGCGAAGAGGCAACAGGCGGCCGTTTTCGCGACTCGGTTACTTCAGATGCGATGGAAGCTCTGATCGGAGCTGTGTACCTGGACGGTGGTTTTACTAATGCAAAAGAGTTCATAAACAGATTCGTTCTTACGGATCTTGAGAACAAGAAGCTCTTTTATGATAGTAAAACTATCCTCCAGGAGATGGTGCAGGCCGAGAAGAAGGGAAATGTATCCTACAGGCTCCTGAAAGAAGAAGGACCTGACCATAATAAATCTTTCTATGTACAGGTGCTGATCGGAGAGAAATCATTTGGGGAAGGTAAAGGCCGGACCAAAAAATCTGCTGAACAGCAGGCAGCTTACAGGGCGATCCTGAAGCTTCGGAATCAAAAGTAAAGCAGGTGTTATATGTACTTAAAAAATATCGAGGTTCAGGGCTTTAAGTCCTTTGCGAATAAAATCAGATTTGATTTTCACAACGGGATCACCGGCATTGTTGGGCCGAACGGCAGCGGCAAGAGCAACGTGGCGGATGCTGTGCGCTGGGTGCTCGGAGAGCAGCGTGTCAAGCAGCTGCGCGGGGGAAGCATGCAGGATGTTATTTTTTCCGGTACAGAGAACCGGAAGCCATTAAGTTACGCTTCCGTGGCGATCACTCTGGACAACTCAGACCACAAGCTGCCGGTGGATTATGAAGAAGTTACAGTGACCAGAAAACTCTATCGTTCCGGAGAGAGTGAATATATGATCAACGGCGCTGCCTGCCGGTTAAAAGACATCAACGAGATGTTCTATGATACCGGAATCGGTAAAGAGGGTTATTCGATCATCGGACAGGGGCAGATCGACAAGATCTTAAGCGGAAAGCCGGAAGAGAGGCGCGAGCTGTTCGATGAGGCGGCGGGAATCGTCAAGTTCAAACGCCGGAAGAACGTTTCTCTGAAAAAACTGGAAGAGGAACGGCTGAACCTGACCAGGGTGAACGATATCCTCCAGGAGCTGGAAAAACAGCTGGGACCGCTGGAGAAACAGTCTGAGACAGCGAAGGAATACCTGAAGAAAAAAGAAGAATTAAAGACTTATGATATCAATATGTTTCTTCTTGAAGAGGAAAGACTCAGGGAGCAGATCCGGGATCTGGAAGGGAAATACGAACTGGCTGCATCCGAGATGGAAGAATCGAACGAGCGCTATGACAAAATGAAAGCAGAGTACGAGGCCATTGAGGAGGAAGTTGAGGAGATCGATCTCGCCATAGAGACAGCGAGAAACCAGATGAATGAGACGAACCTTCTGAAGCAGCAGCTGGAAGGCCAGATCAATGTCCTGAAAGAACAGATCAATACGGTGCGGATGAATGACGAACACTATGAGAAACGTTCCAATGTAATCCGCGCGGAGATCGGGACACGGCAGGAACAGAAAGAGTCTTTTGAGAAAGAAGAGAGCCAGGTGCGCGGGAAACTGGAAGCCGCGGCAGCTGATGATGAGAAGGCAAGACAGCGGCTGATTGAAGTGCAGACGCGGATTGCCGAGCATTCTGCAGAGGTGGAGAGCCGGAAACAGGAGATTATGGATATCCTCGGAAACCGGGCTTCGACCAAGGCGAAGATTCAGCACTACGATACGACAAGGGAACAGATTGCAGCGCGGAAAGCAGTTCTTGCGCGGAATATACTGGAAGTTTCATCAGAAGCACAGAAGCACGCCGAACTCTTAAAAGGCTATGAGGAAGAGCTTGAGAAAGTTCAGGAGACAATCCGTGGATATGGCGAACAGATCTCCCAAAATGAAGCAGAGATCGGGCGCCTGCAGAAAGAACTGGCGGAAAAACAGGAGAAATTACGGATCGGTCAGACCGCATATCACAGAGAAGCGTCAAGGCTGGAATCGCTCAAAAATATTACCGAGCGCTACGACGGGTACGGAAACAGTATCCGAAAAGTGATGGCGAACAAGGAGAAAGAAAAAGGCCTGATCGGAGTAGTCGCTGATATTGTCAAGGTAGATAAGGAATACGAGATCGCGATCGAGACAGCTCTTGGCGGAAGTATCCAGAATATCGTAACAGACAATGAGGACACTGCAAAGCGGATGATTGCATTTCTGAAGAAGAATAAGTTCGGCCGCGCCACATTTCTTCCGCTCACCAGCATGAAAGCGGGGGGCGGCATCCGGAATCCGGAAGCCCTGAACGAGCAGGGTGTGATCGGGCTTGCCAATACTCTCGTTCATGTGGAACCGAGATTTGAAGGCCTGGCAGACCAGCTTCTTGGAAGGACGATCGTTGTGAAAACGATTGACGACGGCATTCGGATTGCGAGAAAATACAGGCAGTCTCTGCGACTGGTTACACTGGAAGGCGAACTGATCAATCCCGGCGGTTCCATGACAGGTGGTGCGTTTAAGAACACCAGCAATCTGCTGAGCAGGCGGAGAGAAATCGAGGAGTTTGAGAAGACGGTCTCCATGTTGAAAGCAGATATGGATGCCATGGAAATATCTGTCTCCGAGGTGAAGAATTCCAGGGCGGCCTGCTATGCGGTGATTGATGAGGTCCAGAAAAAGCTGCGGGATGCGTCTGTTCTCGAAAATACAGCCAGGATGAACGTGGAGCAGACAAGACTTCGTGAGAATGAGGCGAAGCAGCGCTGCGGCGTCTATGCAGGCGAGCAGGAGAAACTGGAGAAAGAACTCCGGGATATCGCGGATAATGAGGAGTCCATACAGATGGAGCTGGAGACGTCTGAGAGTCTGGAAAAGGAATTGAACGGACGGATCGAAGAACTGCAGAGACAGCTGGAAGAAGAGCGGGAAGAGGAAAGCATTCAAATGAAGCAGTCAGAGGAGGGACACCTTGCCCTGGCGAGCCTGGAACAGCAGAATGTGTTTATCCAGGAGAATATTTCCCGTATTGACGAGGAGATCGAGAAGTTCCAGGCAGAGCTCTCAGAGATGGAGTCCGGAAAAGACAATGCTTCTGTGGAGATTCAGGAGAAGGAAGCAAAGATAGCCGAACTGCGGAAGACGATCGAGGACTCAAAAGAACTGTACGAGGAGATTGAGAAGGAGATCCGGGAACAGACGGCGAAGCGTGATGAACTGAACCAGAAACACAAGGATTTCCTGCGAATGAGAGAAGAGCTCTCCAAGCACATTTCCGCTCTGGACAAAGAGTGTTTCCGTCTCAACAGCCAGAAGGAATCCTACGAGTCGGCGTCAGAGAAACAGATGAATTATATGTGGGAGGAATATGAACTCACATACAACCGCGCCATGGAGCTCCGGGACAAAAACCTGACTGATCTCGCATTTATGAGACGGCAGATCCAGACGCTGAAAAGTGATATCAAAAAACTGGGAACCGTAAATGTCAATGCGATTGAAGATTACAAGAGTGTTTCCGAGAGGTACGAGTTCCTGAAAAATCAGCATGACGACCTTGTGGAAGCAGAGGCAACTCTCGTCCAGATCATCGATGAACTGGACGCGGCGATGAGGAAACAGTTCAGCGAACAGTTTGACAGAATAGCGGAAGAGTTTAACATTGTCTTCCGGCAGCTCTTCGGAGGCGGAAAAGGGACGCTGGAGCTGATGGAAGACGAGGACATTCTGGAGGCAGGCATCCGGATCATTGCGCAGCCCCCGGGAAAGAAACTGCAGAACATGATGCAGCTCTCCGGAGGGGAGAAAGCGCTGACAGCGATTTCACTGCTCTTTGCGATCCAGAACTTAAAGCCGTCGCCATTCTGTCTGCTGGATGAGATCGAGGCGGCACTGGATGACAACAATGTGACACGGTTTGCCCAGTATCTCCATAAACTGACGGAAAACACACAGTTCATCGTGATCACGCACAGAAGAGGAACCATGGCATCTGCGGACCGTCTCTACGGTATCACGATGCAGGAAAAAGGGGTATCTACCCTGGTATCCGTTGACCTTCTGGAAAATGAACTGGATCAATAAAAGGAATGGAAAACAGGAAAGGCGGAAAAGGATATGAGTGAGAAGCAGGGATTTTTTAAACGACTTGTATCAGGACTTACCAAGACAAGAGATAATATTGTCTCCGGTATGGACAGCATATTTCACGGATTTTCAAATATCGATGAAGAGTTCTATGAAGAGCTGGAAGAGACGCTGATCATGGGAGATCTCGGAGTAAGGGCTACCATGAATATTCTCGATGATCTGAGAGATAAGGTGCGAGAGCAGCATATCAAAGAGCCCATCGAGTGCCGTCAGCTGTTGATCGACAGCATCAAGGAGCAGATGGATGTAGGCGATACGGCTTATGAATTCGAGGACAGGACTTCGGTTGTGTTTGTGATCGGTGTAAACGGGGTCGGAAAGACCACGACCATCGGCAAGCTGGCAGGAAAGCTGAAAGGCCAGGGAAAGAAAATTGTGCTGGCAGCAGCCGACACTTTCCGTGCCGCTGCGGGAGAGCAGCTCAAAGAATGGGCGAACCGCGCGGGAGTGGATATGATCGGCGGGCAGGAGGGTGCAGATCCTGCGTCAGTCGTATATGACGCGGTGGCTGCCGCCAAAGCGAGAAAAGCGGATGTGCTGCTGTGTGACACGGCCGGACGCCTTCATAACAAGAAAAACCTGATGGAGGAGCTGAAGAAGATTAACCGTGTGATTGACAGAGAATATCCGGAAGCATTCAGAGAGACACTTGTCGTTCTGGATGCGACAACCGGACAGAATGCTCTTGCCCAGGCGAAAGAATTCAATGAAGTGGCTGATATTACCGGTGTTATCCTGACGAAGATGGACGGCACGGCAAAAGGCGGCATCGCGGTTGCCATCCAGGCGGAACTGGGCATCCCGGTTAAATATATCGGTGTTGGCGAGACGATCGACGACCTGCAGAAATTTGATTCGGATGAATTTGTAAATGCGCTGTTCTACAGAGAGGACGAATAGAAGAAAGAAGGAAGATAGAATATGATGACATTGGAAAAGTTTGAGGAGGCAAGCGAGCTGGTAAAGCGGGTGACCAATCCGACCAAGCTGGTGTGGAGCGAGTACCTGAGCAGCCAGACAGGCGGAAAAGTATATTTGAAACCGGAGAATATGCAGCACACAGGAGCTTACAAGATCCGCGGCGCTTATTATAAGATCAGTACACTCACGGAAGAAGAGAGGGCAAAAGGTCTGATTACCGCTTCCGCAGGCAACCATGCTCAGGGAGTGGCGTTTGCTGCGCAGAAATTCGGCTGCAAGGCTGTGATCGTCATGCCGACAGTCACTCCGCTGATCAAGGTGAACCGGACAAAAAGCTACGGCGCGGAAGTGATTCTGTACGGTGATGTGTATGATGACGCATATGCGTACGCCTGCAAACTGGCGGAGGAGAAAGGATATACTTTTGTGCATCCTTTCAATGACCTCGACGTGGCGACAGGGCAGGGCACGATCGCCATGGAGATCGTACAGGAGCTTCCGACAGTGGACTATATCCTTGTGCCGGTCGGCGGCGGCGGTCTGATCTCAGGTGTAGCCACACTTGCGAAGATGCTCAATCCGAAAATCAAAGTAGTTGGTGTGGAACCGGCAGAGGCGGCCAGTATGAGCGCCGCGCTTCAGGCAGGCGAGGTTGTAGAACTGGACAGCGCCAATACCATAGCAGACGGTACTGCGGTTAAGGCAGTGGGAGACAAGATCCTTCCATACGTGCAGGAAAACGTGGATGAGGTGCTCCTTGTTGGGGATGATGAACTGATCGGAGCATTTCTTGATATGGTAGAAAACCACAAAATGATTGTTGAGAACTCAGGACTTCTTTCTGTGGCTGCACTGAAGCAGCTGGATTTAAAGGGGAAAAAAGTTGTATGCGTGCTGAGCGGGGGGAATATGGACGTCATCACCATGTCTTCCATTGTACAGCACGGTCTGATCCAGAGAGACAGAATCTTCTCTGTATCTGTACTGCTTCCGGACAAGCCAGGTGAGCTTGTGCAGGTTGCTCAGACGATCGCGGATGAGCAGGGGAACGTAATCAAACTGGAGCATAATCAGTTTGTAAGCACAAACAGAAATGCGGCAGTGGAGCTCAGAATTACAATGGAGGCTTTTGGAACAGAGCACAAGAACAGGATTCTCGATGCACTGGAGCAGAAGGGATTCCGTCCGAAGCTGATCAGCGCAAAACTGTATTAATCTGACAGAAGATCGATCCGGCGCCGGGAACATGCCATATTGTCATCCGCGCTGGCTCAGGTGAAAGGAGCCGTGTCATTTTTATGGAGAGAAGAATTCCGAAAAAAGGGGATATCTACAGGCATTTTAAAGGGAAAAAGTACAAAGTGCTCTGTCTTGCGACTTGCACGGAAACCGGAGAAGATATGGTGGTTTTTGAGACGGCAGAGGGCGAGAAAAAGGTGTATACCAGTTTTCTGGAGACATTTTTGAGTCCGCTTGACACAGGAAAATATCCGCATGCAGACCAGAAATACCGTTTTGAACTTTGCAGAGATACAATGGAAGGCAGAGGGATGGGGCTGAAACGTCATGGGAGCGTTACGTCGCTGATCCTTGAATTCCTTGATCTGGAAGAGGACGAGGAACGGATTCGTTTTCTTCAGAAGCATCGCTCGGAAATCGACGCGCGCTTCCTGACCGCGGCCTGCGAGAGCCTGGAATTTACTGAGAATTCTGAAACCGTGGAGGAGAGATACGCGGCGCTGATGCGGTTCCTTAAGACAAAGGCAAAATACGAGAGCCGCAGGCTTAGATGAATCTGAGTTTGTCTGATTCTTCCGAGCAGGAAAATCGTTCGAGAACCGCGGAATAAAGTTTGTAAAGCCGTATTCAAAGGGGAGGGGCATTGTCTTTTGCTCCGCTCCATGGAGTAAGAAAAACTAAGGG
>DXGZ01000072.1 GCA_019113645.1 Candidatus Mediterraneibacter vanvlietii
GGAGGGACGTTGAGGCAGGCGGTGAGATTGTCTGAGCGAATGCGAGTTGCTCACCGTCTGTCTCTGTTTTTAGTCCGTCCCCGGAACTCCTTAGTTTCCCTTATCCCCTGGAGCGGAAGCTGAACACAGTCCCCCTCCCCGCAGAATACGTCTTGTAAATCCACTCTGTTTTCGTCCGATTCAGGGTTGAAAGTTAGTGAACAAAATAGCTGACCAGCAGTGCCACGATCACGCAATGGATCACAAACATTACCGGAACGCCCACTACGAACTTCAGTTTTCTTGTCTTATGGCGGAACAGAAGCATTGCCGCGAGCGCCCCTGCTGATCCGCCTGCAAGCGACAGCAGCAGGAGGGTTTTCTCTGAGATGCGCCATTTCTTCGACCTTGCTCTCCCCTTATCCAGACCGTATACAATCAGAGTGAAAATATTGATAATGATCAGATAATATTCCAGAATCTTCATACCGCGATCTCCTTCCTGAGCGTAAATGAATAGATGACTTTCTCCTTCACCCGCTTTCCTGTAAGCCTGGTCAGTGCCTGAGCGTAATAGTCGAGCTGGGCATGGTATTTCTCTTTCAGTTCCTGTGCTGTTTTCACACGGTCCGTCTTATAATCCAGTACAACGAGACCGTCCGGTTCCTCGAAGTACACATCGATAATTCCCTGTACGAGTATCTGTTCCCCGGACGTATCCTCCGGATAGATCTCGGACGCATCCACGCCAAGCACGAAGGGCTGCTCCCGAAAGAGCTTTCCTTCCCGTGCCGCGCGCGACATCCGCTGTCCGCTGCTGCAGTTCAGGAAATCAAGGATATCTCCCGGGCGGATGCATGCCTCCATCTCAGGAGAGAGTCTCCCGGCGTCCCTGAAACGTTCCGCTGTCCGGATCAGCTTATCCTTATCATATTCTTCCTTAAAATCAATCAGCTCCAGCAGTTTATGGTAGGCGCTTCCCCGTGATGCTCCGGTCAGCGTCTCTTCTTCTTTTAAGAAATCCGGAATCAGCGGAACCACCTCCGGCTCCTCATACATCTCTTCCCCCGCTTCCTCGGCCAGGTAAGCCCTCTTCTTAAGCTCAGATACGGTAAACTTCAGCTTCATCCTGCCCTCAGCGGCAAAGGGATACTCATAATCCATCTGCTCTGCCAGGCGTTCCTTAAGTTCCGGCACATATACGGCGGTTGTATCCCAGTGTTCCAGCACATCCCGCGCGAGATCATCGGCTCTCATTTCCGCAGCAGTTTCTTCTGATTCTCCTCTGTACAGGCGGATCTCAACAGGCGGCTCGTTCCCCGACTCATCTTTCTTCCCGTAATTCAGCGCCGGCAGTATCCAGTCCAGACAGGTGCGTGCCTCTTCGATCAGGGAGACACCAGCCACAGGGCTTCCGTTCGAACCTGTATCAATATCCGGGATCGGATTCTCAGCGCATCCGGTCATGATCAGCTTCTCCTTTGCCCGGGTCAGCGCCACGTAGAGTACCCGCATCTCCTCGGCAAGGTTCTCAAGAACCGTCTCTTCCCGGATCATTTTCTTGAGGAATGTTGCCTCCTTTGTCCTGCGGGACAGGTCAATGTTGTCCAGTCCCACGCCCCACTCTGAATGAAGGATCACACTTCCGCGGGTATCCTGCGTATTGAACCTTTTTCCCATTCCTGCTGCAAACACAATCGGGAATTCCAGACCTTTGCTCTTATGGATACTCATGATCCTTACCGTATCCGCCTGCTCATCCATGATGCCGGCTTCCCCGTAGTCCACATCGTATTTTTTCAGCTGTTCGATATAGCGCACGAAGTTAAAAAGTCCTTTGTAACTCGTCCCCTCGAACGCTGCTGCACGTTCCACAAGCATCTCCACATTCGCCGCTCTCTGCGCTCCCCCCGGCATGGCGGTAATCGCCAGCCCGTATCCCGTCTCTTCTATAATCTCTGTAAGCAGATCGTGGATCGGTGTGTAAGACACCCGACTGCGGAATCCTTCGGTCTGCCCGACAAAACATTTCAGTCTTCTCCGCAGCCCCTGGTCAGCACCTTCAGCGTACTCGGCGTCCTCGGTGTCCCCGCCGCCCTCTTCCGCATACCGGTACACTGCCTCGTAGAAGGGCAGATTTGGAAATGCTGTCCGTATCTCTGAGAGTTCTTCTGTGTTCACTCCCCCAAACGGCGAGGTCAGAACTGCTGCAAGCGGGAGGTCCTGCCTTGCGTTATCCAGGATCTTGAGGTAATCCAGAAGCACGCTGACTTCATAGGTCTCAAAGTACCCCTCCCGGCTCACAGAATAAGCCGGAATTCCTTCTTCAGCCAGCACCGAGGTAAACCGTTCCGCCCACCCCTGAATGCTTCTCGTCAGGATCACGATATCCCGATAACTGATCTTCCGGTATTCACCGGTCTCTTTGTCAAGGACAACACCCTTCCCGACCAGCTCCCGGATCCTTCGCGCGATCATCCTCGCTTCAGCGCTCCGCGCATCATCGTCTCCTGTTTCTTCTTTATCCAGAAGAAGCAGTTCTGTCCGGCAGTCATAGAAAATATTTCCTGGAAGCTCCGGGAATTTCGCGCCCGCGTACAGCGCTGCCTGGTCATCGTACTCGATCCCACCCAGTTCCTGTTTCATGATCCGGTAGAAGATATAATTCACACTGTCAAGCACTTCCGGCCTGCTCCGGAAATTCTGATGCAGGTCGATCCGCTGTCTGCTGCCGTCAGTCAGGCTGTACGTGTGATATTTCTCCATGAACAATTCCGGCCTCGACAGACGGAAACTGTAGATACTCTGCTTTACATCCCCAACCATAAAGACATTCCATATTCCTTGCGACACCCGGGATACACTGTTGAGTATGGTCTCCTGAACAAGGTTGCTGTCCTGGTACTCGTCGATCATAACCTCCTCAAAGAGCTCCTGATACTCGCCCGCTGTCTGGGACGGCACGAGTTCTCCATCCTTCTCCTCCGTCAGTATCTCAAGTGCGAAATGCTCCATGTCATTGAAGTCAATCAAGTTCCGGCTTTTCTTCTTCTCCGCAAACATTTCATCAAAACGGTTCACCAGCTCCGTCAGCATTTCCATGGAGGGCAGCGTCTCCGCCATATCTTTCTGCCACACCTCAGGCGATACATAGAAATACGTCTCCTGCATGTTCTTCAGCAGTTTCTTCGCCTGTTCGCGCAGCTTTTTCACCGCCTCTTTTTTATCCGCGGATACAGAATCGTCCTTCTTCGCTGAGAGCCGTTTCCAGCCGATACTTCCCGCCAGAGCGTACATTGTCTCGAAATCTCCGGCTTCCTGAAGTTTCCGGAATCCCTTCAGATCCGCTTCCAGCATATCCGCATACATGTACGGGCCATCCGACTCCTCACAGATCTTCATCCCCCGCTCAAGAACGCGGCAGATATTCTCCGCGCGAACCCGCACTCTCCGGGCTGCTGTATCCATAATATCAGATACAAATCCGCCTTCCTGCACCCGGTAGGCGTCCACACACCGCTCCAGCCACTTCTCCGGCTGGGGGTAACTCCTGGAATACTCGTACAGCTTCAGAATAATCTCTTCGATCTTGCGGTCACTCCGCCCGGTTCCGAACCGTTCCACAAAGTCAAGAAACGCTTCGCTCCCTTCCGCGTAGCACTCTTCCAGCAGTTCGCCAAGGACATCCTGCTTCAGCAGTTTTAACTCGCCCTCTTCCGCGATCCGGAAACCGGGGTCTATCCCGATCACATGAAAATGATCCCGGATCACAGAGAGGCAGAAACTATGGATCGTCGTTATGGAAGCGCTGTGAATCAGTGTGGCCTGCCGCTCCAGATGCGCATCGCCGGCACGCTCCTGAAGCTTCTTCTCAATCGCTGCCCCGATTCTCTCCTTCATCTCTGCAGCAGCCGCTTCCGTGAAGGTCACGATGAGCAGCCGGTCCACATCAACGGGATGCTCCGTCTCTGTGAGCCGCTGAATAATCCGCTCTACCAGAACGGCTGTCTTTCCCGATCCCGCCGCAGCGGAGACGAGGATATTCCGGTCTCTTAAGTCAATCACCTTCTGCTGCTGTTCCGTCCATTTCACGCTCATCGCTCCTCACCTCCTTTGTCCGTTACAGGCGTCTCTTTCTTATGCTGACCGCCTGCTGGATGCTGCCTTCCCGCTGGCCGTAATCCGCCTGCTTCCTGCTGCTCTTTCGCGCTCTCCGAATCGCTCCGTTTCTCCGCCACAGCTTCCATCATCATGTACGCTGCTTCCTCCATGGAGTATTTCTCCAGTTTCCTGTATGTGCATCCGTCGATTTTCGGATCAAATCCACAGATATCTCTGTATGCGCAGTAGTCACACCCGGTCTCATTCCCCATCTCATAGGGCTGTGCCTGCACCTCTCCCGCATACATTTCATCCTTCAGGCTCTCCTCTTTCTTCTGCGTATATTTCAGCACCGCCTCAAATGTCTTTGGCGGCAGCGCCCGTGACGCCCGGCTTAATGAGCCGTCCTTGTTCCGCCCGAGAGGGAACAGAACCGAAGTCCCCGAGAGATCCCGCTCCAGATGAGAGACAACTGCATCGTCCCCGTTCACAAGTCCGTCCAGCCTGAGCTCCTTCAGGATACTCTTCTCCACCTCGGCGTCACTGTCTTTCCGTTCCACGACCGGATCCTGTATCCGGTAATAAAAGATCCCTGCAGGCACGATCTCCTTCCCCGAATAGTTCCGCTTCTCCACATCCACTGCTGCATTTAAATATACCGGCAGCTGCAGCTGAAGTCCATGGTATAGAGCCGTAATGTCAAAGCTCTTCATCCCGGTCTTGTAGTCCGTGACCTTGACATAAACGCATTCATCATCTTCGCATATGTCGATCCTGTCGATCTTTCCGCTTCCGAATTTCAGCTCATACCCGCTGGGGACAAAATCCCCTTTCTCAAGCTGTTTGCCGAGTGCCCAGACAGAACGCCGGATGAGCCTTGTAATCCGCTGAATCATGTATTCATTCCGCGCGGAACTGAACAGAACTGTATTGCCGTAATCAAGCACGCTCTCTTCCACGCTCTCCCGGATCAGTTCGTCCCGCATCTTTTCCGGCATCTCCGCCCAGCTGAGTTTCTCCCGGTCCGCTTTCCTTGCAAAACGCTCCAGCGACTGGTGCGCAATATTTCCCAGATCCAGCGCCTCAAATCCATACTCCTCCCGGTCTGTCAGCCGAAGCCCGTAGTTCAGAAAATGTGCATAGGCGCAGGAAGCGAACTGCTCCAGCCTCGTCACACTGACGCGGCTGCGGTCCGGGTACAGTTCTGCCGCACGCTTTTCTCCAAGCCTTGGACTGTCCTTTCGCAGGAATCCTGCCTGAAGAATCCGCTCCAGATCTTCCCGGCTCCGCTCGTCTGAGGCAAACCATGTATACATCTCTTTCCATTCCCCGTTTACGCCTTCCCTCCGGTCACGAATTCCCTCCGCCACCTTCCGGATGCCTGTTCTGCGAGTAATCTCCTGTTCCGAAAGCAGCCTTTTCTCTTCATCAGCAGTCGCTATGCCCGGATAAAGTCTGCGGATATCCGAGATCAGATAAGCCGGCCGCAGCCCCTTCCCGTCTCCCGACACTTTAGACCAGGAGAGAAAGAGGTATTCGGATGGTTTGGTAAGATTCATATAGAGATAAAATTTCTGAATATATGTCTGTTCCTTTGGTCCGGGTGAGAGCGCAATCTCGCTGTTTTTAAACTGTTCACGGTCCCGTTCTGAGAGCAGTCCTCCTGCCCCCAGATTGCCGGGAAGCAGCGTGTCGTTGGCGCCCACGAAAAAGAGGGCTTTAATATCCCTTATTCTGGTACGTTCCACATCACCGATCACCACCTGATCCAGACTGGGCGGGATCACGCCCACCTTCGCCTCCTCAAGTCCGGCGTCCAGAAGTTCACAGTACTCTTGCAAAGAGATTTTCTCATCGCCAAGCAGGCTGACAAACTTGTCGAACAGTTCCATCACAATGCGGTAAACCTGGGCGTACTCTTTCGCCAGAGCCATCTCGCCCCTGTTCTGGAACTCCTGCTCCATGGCGCTTAATTTCTCCTGCATCTTTTCGCCTGTGATAAATTCATAGATCGCAAGCGTCACATCCCGCACTGTCTTGCTGCGCTGTTTCAGCACAAACACAAGCGCATCCACCTTCTCCACAAACCGCACTCTCAGATGATTCAGCTCCCCCAGTTCCTCCTCAGAGATCATCGGCGTGCGCCGTACCCACGCCTGCTGCCATTTCCGGTATCCTTTGATGCCGAGAGCCAGGCAGTAGTTTTCCATCCGATCCACTTCATCGTCCGTAAATCCGCTCAGGCCAGTACGCAGGTAGCGGAACACACTCTCATAAGTAAAATTCTCCTCTGCCATTGCAAGCAGGCTCCTCAGATATTCCACAAACGCGTTCAGAAGGATGCTTTTCTTGTGATCCATAAACACCGGGATATCAAACAGCGCGCACGCCTTTTCCATCGCATCCGCATACACATTCATATCCGATGCAATCACCGCGATATCCCTGTAGTGATACCCCCGCTCCCTCACCAGACGCCGGATCTCTCCCGCCGCATACTGCGCTTCCATCCGCGGATTGCGCGCTTCGTGAAGAGTGATGGAATCCTGCGGCGATTCATATTTTCTTCCGGAGTAGCGGAAGATCTCTGATTCCAGAAATGCCATGGCAGGATTACCGCAAAACCGCCGCGGAGGCTGTTCATACATACAGACGGGGGCTTCTACTTCCGTCCCGTTCTCCCCGGCGATCTTCACAAGCGATGTAACCATCTGTTTACTCATTGCAAAAAGCTGGTATGGGTGCCTGTAAACAAACGGATCCTCACGCCCATCCATCTCAACCGTGACAATCACCTTCTCACACACTTTCAGAAGCTCTCCCAGAAGCCGATCCTGCACAGGCGTAAATCCCGTGAAGCCATCCATCGCCACCACGCTTCCCTTAAGGACAGATGAGTCCGGAACCGCATCGCTCAGCACATCCAGCATCTCCTCTTTTGTAATATATTTTTCTCTTAAATAATCCTCAAATCCTTCATATACTTTCCGGATATCCTTCAGTTTATAATAGAGATAACTCTCCTGGCTGATCCCGTCCATGAACCCGTCCAGCCTCTCAAAATCCACTCCATACTGCGTAAACTCGGATATGACGGACTTCACCTCACTGATGTACCCCTGTTTCTTCAGATTCCCCTTCAGCACGGTCAGTTCATCCTCATAATTCGCCGCGATTTTCCGGATCACAAGATTCTTTCCCTCATCATCCAGAACCGTTCTCTGATCCTTCCCCACTTCCTCAAATACACGGTGCGCAAGACGCCCGAAACTGAGCACATCAATATTCATAATCCCTCCCCGCGGGTGAGCGAGGCAGAGATCTTTCTGCGTCTGCATGGTAAACTGCTCCGGAACAAGAACAATGTAATTTTTCTCCGGATGTTCCATGGATTCTTTTACAATACTCTGATAAAGGTAATGCGATTTTCCGCTTCCGGAATTTCCGAATATGAACTGTAATGACATGTAGTCCCTCCATCTGAATCTGACAAGTTTGGCAAATCATTTTCACGCCATATTCAGAATTATATCACATCTTCAAGAACAGTTCCGCTATTTTATAATTTGTGATTGACTTTCGCCAGTCTCTCTGATATCCTTGTGGCAGGATCAAGGGAGAACAGCATCTCCCGCAAGATTGGAGCTGAAAAGATGATTATTATTTCCTGCTGATTTATAATAATGCATGGCATATACTCAGGCTTATATTGGGGCATATTTTCTTTTATTTTTATGTTTATGCCTGTCTGTTCCGGCCGGATTTTTCGTGCCGCGCTGTTTCGCCATGCACCCGCAGGAAAGTATTTTCATCTTCATGCTTCATACAGAACGTAAAATGTGGCACATCTGACGGATACGGCTCCTTTGTTTTTTGCCGTGCCGCACAAATGGGTTCCTGGCAGATGTCTCCGGCATCCCGGATATTCCCGAACGAATACAAATGTATGCAGCAGAACCGCGGAAAACTTCCACGCGGTTCTTTTCTGTTGCATTTTAACATTCATTGTAAATTTGAATGCAGAACGGAAATTCTGCTGTCCGCTCTGCAGTTTTCTTGCTGAAAGGAGGCCTGCCATTATGTCACTGATACAGGTCAGTCATTTAAGCTTTACTTACGAAGGCAGTTATGATCCGATTTTTGACGATGTCACGTTCCAGATCGACACAGACTGGAAAATCGGCTTTATCGGAAGAAATGGTAAGGGGAAGACTACCTTCCTCAAACTGCTCCTGAACGAATATGAATATACAGGAACGATTACAGCATCTACGGAATTTGAATACTATCCGTTCCCGGTCTCTGATCCGGATCTCCTCACATATGAGGTGGCGGAACAGATAAATCCTGTTATGGAACAATGGGAGCTGATCCGTGAACTGAGTCTCATGGACACACCGCCCGAGATCCTGTATCGTCCTTTCCGGACTCTGAGTTATGGCGAACAGACCAAGGTGCTGCTTGGAACGCTCTTCCTGAAAGAGCACTCTTTTCTTCTCATCGACGAACCGACCAACCACCTGGATTCTGCTGCCCGGGAAAAGGTTGCTGATTATCTGTCGCAGAAAAAAGGTTTCATCCTCGTCTCCCATGACAGAGACTTTATGGACCGGTGCGTTGACCACGTCCTCGTCCTGAACCGGAGTTCAATCGAGATACGTAAAGGGAACTTCAGTTCCTGGCAGGAGGATAAAACCGCACGGGATAATCTGGAGCTTCGCCAGAATGAACAGCTTCAAAAAGACATCCGCAAATTAAAGGAAGCTGCCAGACAGGCAGAACGCTGGTCTGATAAGCTGGAAAGCACGAAAACCGGCACTCGCTCTTCCGGTCTGCGTCCTGACCGCGGATACATCGGTCATCATGCCGCAAAAATGATGAAGCGTTCCCTCAATCTGGAGCGCCGCCGGGAAAACGCTGTCCGGGAAAAGGAACAGTTATTAAAGGATGTGGAAACGATCGAGGATCTCCGGCTGAACACACTCGCTTTCCACAGCCGAAGACTTGCCTCATTGAATAATGTATCTATCCAATATAACGATGCTGACCGCCCTCTTATTACAGATTTCCGGCTCGAGATCATGCAGGGCGACCGAATTGCATTGTCCGGCAGAAACGGCTGCGGAAAGTCCAGTGTCATCAAGCTTCTTCTCGGAGAGGATATACCGCACACCGGAGAGGTATATGTCGCTGAAGGACTGAAAATCTCTTATATTTCGCAGGACACTTCATTCCTCCGGGGCAGCCTGTCCGAATTTGCTTATCAGTGCGGGCTGGATGACTCGCTCTTCCGCGCCGTGCTTAGAAAACTGGGGCTGGAAAGGGCTCAGTTCGACAAGAAGATTCAGGACTACAGCGAGGGTCAGAAAAAGAAAGTGCTGCTCGCAAGGTCGCTTTGTGAGCCAGCTCATCTCTTCATCTGGGATGAACCGCTCAACTATATCGACGTCTTCTCACGCATGCAGCTGGAAGACCTTATCCTGTCCTTTCAGCCCACCCTGCTCTTTGTAGAGCATGATCGGATTTTCCGTGAAAAAATTGCGACACAGACTGTAGAATTCAAAATGCCGGAATGACAGCCCCTGAATTTATTTCAAATATAATTTTAAAAAACAGCGGGGAAAATCTCTTCTCTCCGCTGTTTTTTATGTGTTGTTATTCTTTTTCTATCTTATTTCACCAGCTCCTGCAGTTTGCTCTTCGGCACCGCTCCAACCTGTTTTCCTGCAATCTCGCCGTTCTTGAATGCGATGAATGTCGGAATGCTCATTACTCCGTAGCGCTGTGCTACTGCCATTTCCTCATCGATATTGATCTTGCACACTTTTACGCCGGCTTCCTCGCCTGCAAGTTCCTCCACTACCGGTCCCATCATCTTGCATGGTCCGCACCAGTCTGCATAGAAATCAACCAGCACCGGCTGATCTGCCTGCAGCACTTCCTGATCAAAATTTTCTGTCGTTAATTTTACAACTGCCATAATTTATTTCCTCCTTAAATTCAATTCTGTCTGTTCGTGTTCCTCTCTGTGAGGATTAATTACAGTATATCACGTTATTTTCTTTTTTCCGTGATAAAATCACAAAGTTTCAGATTTTTCCCAGTCTTTCCGGATCTACGATAATTACTTTTCCCCTGCCCAGCTTTACAAGACCGTCTGACTGGAACTGTTTCAGTATTCTCGTTACGACTTCCCGCGCTGTTCCCGCATCTTTGGCAATCGTCTCATGGGTAAGGCTGAGCTCATCTCCGCCTTCCAGTGCCCTGTGTTCCAGGAGTGCTCCCGCGATCCGCGATGCCACATTGGAAAACAGGAACTGATTCAACAGCCACATAATATCTGAAAATTTTTCAGATATCATCTCCATTGTGTAGTCTTTCACAACCGCGCTCTCATCATACAGTCTGCGATACACTTTCTTCGGGATCGTATAGATCGTACAGTCTGTTTCCATTTCCATATCGAGCTCAATGTCCATACCATTTAGCATGCACGCCGCGCTCAGAATACTGACGTCTCCGCCAATCAGCCGGAACAAAGTGATGTCTCCGCCGCCCGGCGATGTGATGAACACACGCACGCGCCCCGAACCGATAATCTGTACTCCGGCGCATTCTCCGCCGCCGAAATGAAGCTGTGTTTTCTTCTCACAGTGGCTCTTCACCGTATTCCGGCAGAGCTCTGTTTTCTGCTGTTCTGTCAGACTCTCCCAAAAAGGAAACGCATTTCTCAATAATTCTTCCATAATTCTGCACCCGCCTTCCTCTGCATTATATCTGACATTGCTTTTGAAGTAAAGTCAGTGAGTTCTGATAATAGATTCTTTCATAATTATTCACCCATAAGTCTGTATTACTTCTTTTAAAAATGCACAGCAATTCTTTACATTTTTTAGTAATTTCATAATGTTTCGGACACGTATTTTTCACATTTGCGTAATAAACTATTCAACGAATTGAAGGGAGTATGATAGGAAATGACAAACGAACAGTACTACACTCTGATCCAGCCTTATAACGATGCCATGGATCTGATTCTGACACGGCTTAATATATTGAATCATCAGGTCTATGACAACGATGAGACTCAGCCAATCCACAGTATTACAAACCGCATAAAAGAAAAAGAAAGCATTGAGCGGAAACTGGAATCCAGAGAATATCAGCCGAGTGTACATAATGCCAAAACCCAGCTTCATGATATTGCAGGGATTCGCGTCATCTGCTATTTTGAACACGATATACGGGAACTTGCCAGATGCCTGAAAAAGCAGTCCGACCTGATCATTATCACAGAAAAAGACTACATCTCCTCTCCAAAACCAAACGGTTACCGGAGCTATCATCTGATCATCGGCGTACCTACCTATTACATGGATGGAATGGAATACTATCCTGTCGAAATCCAGTTCCGTACAATCTCCATGGACTTCTGGGCCGCGATGGAACACCGCATCTGCTACAAAAGCCAGCCGTTCAATGAGATTGAAATGAAAAATGCCTTCCGGCAGTATTCAGATATATTAGAAAAGATGGAGAAATCATTCGAAGTGTACAGTGAAAATGCAGCGGAAATCTGAGTTTGTCGAACAGAAACCTCAGACAGAACAAGTCCGAAATCCGCAGGAGATAATTATTGAAAACGTATTCTGCGGGAAGGGGATACCGGATGCGGTTCCGCTCCAGGATCTAAGAAAAACTAAATGAGCGGGAAACCTGCTAAAGACAGGATTGAAAATGGAACAACTCGCTTTGCTCAGACAATTTCCATTTTCAATCCAACGCAGTTTTCCCGCTCATTAACTTTTTCTAAAGCTCCCTCCGAAGTCATCGCCTCCGGCATCCCCTTCCCTCCGAAAGACATCCGAGAATTTTGAAACCGGGACATTAGCAAATAGCACTCTCTGACTGTCATTTGTCCCCTTCTTCCACTTTATTTCCATTTTTCAGCCATGCTTCACCCTGCCGGTTACATTCCGACTGAAAAATGAAAATAAAGTATGAAATATTACAAAAATGTTAAAAATGTATTGAAAAAAATTGATTAACAGATTATAATTTATAACATGTTGATTGAATTGTAGTATGCTTAGCCCTGCAAAGGTGTTTTTTTCGGAAATGCGGTTGAAAAACAGGCATTTCTGTTGTATTATGCATATATGTGGGGACATAGATAAAAAAATAGGGAAAGGTGAAGAGATGAAATTAAAAAGAGTACATAGTGCGGTGATTGCAACACTTCTTACCTGTTCGATGGTGGTTACGCCGGTATTTGCGGATCCGGCAGAGGAACAGGCGGATCTGGAGAATCAGAAGGCAAATGCTCAGAGCGAATTGAACAGCCTTCAGAATCAGTTGAATGATTTGATTACAAAGACGAATGATCTGGAACTTCAGCTGATTCAGACTGGTGAGGAGATTAACCAGGCGGAAGCTGATCTGGAAGCTGCCCAGGAAAAGAAAGAGCAGCAGTACGAAGCTATGAAACTGCGTATTAAATATATGTACGAGTCTGGTACCGGAACAGCGACGATGGAGAAAGTGATGTCGTCCGGAGATATTTCCAGCATCCTGACGCAGGCGGAGTATTCACAGCAGGTACATGAGTACGACAGAAATCAGCTTCAGGAATATGCGAACACTGTAAAGGAAATCGAAGATCTTCAGAGTACGCTGGAGACAGAGATGGCGAACCTTCAGGATCTGGAAGCTGATTACAAGAGTCAGCAGGAAGAACTGAATACAACGATTTCTTCCAAACAGGATGAGATTTCCAATCTGGATACAATGATTCAGGAAGCGGCGAGAAAAGCTCAGGAAGAGGCTGAGAGAAAAGCAGCTGAGGAGGAGCGGCAGAGACAGCAGGAAGCCGCTGCCCGGGAAGAGTCACAGCAGTCGCAGGACAACACAACGACAACGACTCCGCCGGCAGGAGATACCGGATCAAATACATCGGATGATACAACATCAGGCGGAGATTCCGGATATGATGCTGTGACAGGAAATGCCATTGTGGACCGTGCTTACGGCAAGATCGGATGCTGGTATGAGTGGGGAGCATGCGGACCGAATACGTTCGATTGTTCAGGACTTGTAAGCTACTGTCTGACGGGAAGCTACACGCGTCTGGGAACAACACTGACATTCATGGGCTGGACAAGGGTAAGTGATCCTCAGCCGGGAGATATCTGTACAAGTGCTACTCACTGTGGTATTTACATAGGAAACGGTCAGATGATCCATGCGCCGCAGACTGGCGAGCAGGTTAAGATCGGACCGGTACAGTCAGGTATGATTTACGTACGTTATTAATGTGAGACAGGGATTTTAGAGTCCTGCGGTATGAACACCGCAGGACTTTTTTATTTACGGAAACTGCGTTCCTGTAAACAAGCGATTCGCGGGGGCGTGCGGCGGAAGGGAAACTGCCGCATGGAACGCATAGGAGATGCGTGGGAGATGATATTGCGGCACGCCTTGCCAAGGAGTGCGCATCGTGATAGAATAGATATGATTTTTGCAGAGAGGATATTTGAGATGGAACAGGGATTGATCCACATTTACTGCGGGGACGGAAAAGGGAAGACCTCGGCGGCCATCGGTCTGGCTGTAAGAGCAGCAGGCTGCGGAAGAAGGGTTTTGTTCGCCCGTTTTTTGAAAAATGAAAACTCCGGCGAACTGAAGATCCTTGACAGTATCCCTGAGATCGAAGTTCTCCATCTGGAGAAATCATATGGTTTTTTCAAGACTCTTTCCGGGGAGGAGAGGGAAGAAGCGCAGAGGATGTATGCCCGGCTGTGGGCGGAGATCCTGGAGAGAACGCAGAGGGAAGAATTCGGGCTGCTTGTGATTGATGAATTTATGGCGGCATATAACTATGGACTCATACCTCACGAAGAAGCGCTTCGGTTTCTGAGAGAAAAACCGGAGGGGCTGGAGATTGCTCTGACAGGGCGGGATCCGGGACCTGAACTTGTGGAACTGGCTGATTATGTATCGGAGATCCACAAGGTAAAACACCCTTTTGACCGGGGAATCCGGGCAAGGAGGGGGATTGAATTTTAAGTGCAGTGTGATTTTGCAGATGAGCAGAACATGCTGCCGGCCAGATCCGGCATACATTTAAAAGAAAAGGCAAATCCGTTTTCAGGAAAAAGGAACGGAAGAACCTGAGGAAGCAGGTGAGAATCCTGCACAATACCCGTTGCTGTATTGGAGGAGCGGTGTTTCACCCGATACCGGACACCGGACGGATCATCCTCTGCTGTGAGGATAACCTCCGGGGAGATGTCGCGGAAACAGGAAGCCACTGCGGGACACTGTCACGTGGGAAGGCGAAACATCCGTGTTGATACCTGAGTCAGAATATTCACTTTTAAATGGATCTGGGGATTACGGGAATATGATCAAAGGAGAGGAAAAATGCCAAAAAAAGAAAAAATCTTACTGAGGGCATCCATCGCTTTTGCAGCGCTGTTTGCCATCGCACCTGTATCCAATGCGATGCACATCATGGAGGGCTACCTGCCAGCAGGCTACTGCGTGGCGTGGGGAGTCATCTGCCTGCCGTTTCTGATTGCAGGATTTATTTCACTGAGAAACAAAGTAAATGAAAACAGAAGAAACCTGACGCTGATCGCCATGTCCGGAGCGTTTATTTTTGTAATTTCTTCCCTGAAAATACCATCGGTTACGGGAAGCTGTTCTCACATGACGGGGACCGGCCTGGGAGCGATCCTTTTCGGACCTTCCGCTGTCAGTATCCTTGGAATTATCGTGCTGATATTCCAGGCAGTGCTTCTCGCGCATGGAGGGCTGACAACACTTGGCGCCAATACATTTTCCATGGCGGTTGCAGGACCGCTGGTTGCGTTTGGAGTCTACAGACTGTGCGGAAAACTGAAGATGAATCGAAGGTTCGGGATCTTCCTGGCAGCATTTCTGGGTGATCTTTTTACATATTGTGTTACAAGTATTCAGCTGGCGCTTGCCTATCCGTCTGAGAGCGGCGGAGTCCTTGCATCCACAGTGAAATTCCTGGGCGTCTTTGCGCCGACTCAGCTGCCGCTGGCAGTGATCGAAGGAATTCTGACAGTTGTGATCGTAATCGGGCTTGAGACCTATGCGGTTCCGGAACTAAGAAGCCTTGGATTTCCTGGCGGGAAAAAGGAGGTAAAGTGAGATGACGAAGAATACAAAGACAGTAATCATACTCCTTGTTCTTGCCGTGTTCATAGCAGTCATTCCGCTTGTCGCCCTGAGAGGCGCGGCATTCGGCGGCTCGGATGATGCGGGAAGTGTCATGGTAGAAGAAATCAGCGGAGAATATGAACCGTGGTTCACTCCTGTGCTGGAGAACGCTCTCGGCGGTGAACTGCCGGGAGAGATTGAAAGCCTGATTTTCTGTGTACAGACCGGGATCGGCGTGGGCGTGATCGCCTTTTTTATGGGACGGTTCGTGGAGAGAAAGAAATGGATGAAACAGCTGGGAAAGGATTCTGATATGGACGGAGAGTCAGCAGATGATCGTAATAGATAAACTGTGTTATCAGTCGGGGCTCAGATACGTTAATGCAACGGAAAAGTTTGTGTATGCCATGTTTTCCCTGCTTCTGTGTGTACTGAGCCGATCTGTGTGGGCGCCGCTTCTGGTGTTCACTGCAAATGGAATTCTGACGGTGAAAAAGGGGGGGATCCCCCTTTTCCGTTATATAAAGCTGCTGCTGATTCCGGCGGGGTTTCTGCTTGTCGGCACAGCGGCGATTCTTGTAAATATATCGAAAACACCGCTGGATGCATTCGCGTTTCCGGTGGGAACGTGGTACATCACAGGCAGCCGCGCTTCGGTGCTGTGGGGAGGATTGCTTTGCGTCAGGGCATTGGCAGCGGTGACCTGTCTTTATTTCCTGTCGCTGAACACAACGATGACGGATATTCTGGGGGTGCTTGCGAAACTGCATCTGCCGCCGCTTGTCATCGAGCTGATGATGTTGGTCTACCGTTTCATATTCGTGCTGCTTGAAACAGCTTCGGCGATTATGGTTTCCCAGGAGTCGCGTCTCGGGAACAGGACGTTTGGGTCAGGAATCCGGGCGTTCGGCGGCATGACGGCATCTCTTTTCATTCTGGCGCTCAGGAAGTCGGGGGCGCTCTATGACGCGATGGAATCCAGATGCTATGACGGGAGAATCCGCGTGCTTCCGCAGGAGAATCCGGCGAAGACAGAAGAGATGATAATGATAGGAGCTTTTGAAATTGTGCTTGCAGCGCTGGCGTTTCTGGTGTAGACCGGTCTGGATGCCAGCCTGATAATGGAGTATAATGAGATGGAATGTAAGGAAAAATGGGCGGTAGAGGCGCGGAATGTGACGTATACTTATGAGGGCAGCGGCAGGAGAGCGCTGGATGATGTGAGTCTGAAGATTGCAAAAGGGAAAAAAACAGCGATTATGGGAGAGAACGGTTCGGGTAAATCCACGTTTTTTCTCTGCCTTAACGGAATCAGACGGCCGGATGCGGGTGAGATTCTGATCGACGGGAAACCAATCGAATATTCAAGAAAAGGTCTGCTTGATGTCCGCAGGAAGGTCGGGATCGTGTTTCAGGAACCGGATGATCAGCTCTTCTCAGCCAGTGTATACCAGGAGATTTCATTTGGCATCATGAACCTGGGCGTGGATACGGATACTGCCCGCCAAGAGGTGGAACGGGTGATCCGGGAACTGGGGATCGAGCCCTTTCAGGACCGTCCGGCACACGCTCTGAGCGGGGGACAGAAGAAACAGGTCGCGATTGCCGATATTCTGGTCATGCATCCGCAGGTGATGATTCTGGATGAGCCGGCAGCAGCACTGGATGTAAGCCACACAAGGATTGTTCATGAGATCATAGAAAAACTGACCGAACAGGGCATCACGATTCTGATGTCCACCCATGATATAAACTATGCTTATGAATGGGCGGATGAGATCATACTGATGCATGAGGGAAAAGTGATCCGCCGGGGAAGAGCAGAGGAGGTGTGCGGAGATCAGACTGCTCTTGGGGAGGCGGGGTTAGAAGAACCGTCGGTGCTCAGAATGTACAGGAAACTTCTGGAGAGAAACCTGATCAGCAGGTGTACGGATCCGCCGAGAAGTCTGAGAGAACTGGAAACAATGCTGTAAAACAGAAACCCAACATGAAAGGAGAAAGAAGGAGTGGAAAAAGGCATACTGGTGGTGAGTTTTGGGACGAGTCACCTGGATACAATGAAGAAAACAATCAGCGTGATTGAACAGGAAATCAGTGAGCGTTTTCAGGAATACAGGGTGTACCGTGCGTTTACGAGCGGGATGATTATACGCAAGCTGAAACGTACGGAAAATCTTGCGGTGGATACGGTACAGGAAGCGCTGAACCGGATGAAAGAGGATGGAATCGAAGATGTGATCGTCCAGCCGACGCATATTATCAACGGAGTCGAGTATGACCGCATGATGAAAGAACTGATGGAAAATATGTTCCTGTTCCGGCGGATCCGCGTGGGGAAACCGCTTCTGAGCAGTGTGGACGACTATAAGAAATCAATCCATGCAGTGATGGCGGAGACTCAGCTGGAGGATGATGAGGTGCTGGTGCTTATGGGACATGGCACGGACCATCATGCAAACTCGGCATATCCGACGCTGGAATACACGTTCCACGCGCTGGGATATAATCAGGTGCTTGTGGGCACTGTGGAAAGTTTCCCGGAACTGAAAAACGTGATGGCAAAACTGGAGATATCAGGTAAGAAAAAGGTAGTGCTGATGCCGTTTATGCTGGTGGCGGGGGACCACGCCAAGAATGACATGGCAGGCGAAGAAGATTCCTGGAAAAGCGAGCTTGAGGATGCCGGGTACGAAGTACGCGTTATCATGAAAGGACTCGGAGAATTCGAGGGGATCCGGAAGATATTTACAGAGCATTTGGAGGAAGAAATATGTTAGAGACAGGAGTAAAAGCACCGGCATTTGAGCTGCCGGATCAGAACGGAAAAGTACACACACTGGAAGAGTACCGGGGAAAGAAAGTGATTCTCTACTTTTATCCGAAGGACAACACACCGGGCTGTACAAAGCAGGCCTGCGGATTCGGCGAGCTGTATCCGCAGTTTCAGGAGAAAGGCGCTGTCGTGCTGGGCGTGAGCAAGGACAGTGTGGCGTCACATAAGAAATTCGAGGAAAAATACGGCCTGCCATTTACCCTTCTCTCAGATCCGGAACTGAACTGCATTCAGGCATATGATGTGTGGAAGGAAAAGAACATGTACGGGAAAAAGACGATGGGTGTTGTGAGGACAACCTATCTGATCGATGAGAAAGGCGTGATTGTCAAAGCCTTCGGCAAGGTGAAGGCAGCGGAGAACCCGGCTCAGATGCTGGGTGAACTCTGAAAAATGGGATACGATATTGGTACAACACGTTCCGGGCTGCGCCTGGGATTTACGACAGGAAGCTGTGCGGCTGCAGCGGCAAAGGCAGCGGCGCATATGCTTTTTGCCGGAGAGGAGATCCGTCAGGTATATCTGATGACGCCGAAGGGGATCGGGCTGTACCTTGATGTGGAAGCGATCAGAAGGACTGAAGAGTATGTTGAGTGTGCAGTGCGTAAATACAGCGGGGATGACCCGGATGTGACAGACGGGCTGCTCGTATTCGCGCGGGTTGAAAAAACAGATACAGAGCCGGAGGAGGGAAATTATTTCTGTGAGTCCGGGACTGCGCTGGAAACAGAACCGGAAGAGGAAGAAACATCAGCGGATGTGTCCTCATCCGGCCGGGCAGAGCAGCAGACAGAATATGACGCGGGCAGGAGCGGCTGCAGGATTTTCCTTGACGGAGGAACGGGAGTCGGGAGAGTGACCCGCCCGGGGCTGGAACAGCAGGTTGGCCAGGCTGCGATTAACCGGGTCCCGAGAAAGATGATCGCTGATGCGGTGAGGGAGATCTGCCGCAGACATCATTATGAAGGGGATCTGAAGGTGCTGATTTCCATACCCGAAGGAGAGAAGACTGCAGGGAGGACGTTCAATCCGAGACTTGGAATCCAGGGCGGGCTCTCTGTGCTGGGGACGACCGGGATTGTGGAGCCGATGAGTGAGAAAGCGCTCACAGATACTATCTATCTGGAGATGAAGATGCTAAGAGAGCGCGGATTCTCTTACTGCTATGTTGTGCCGGGAAATTACGGGACGGATTTTCTAAGAGATGTTCTGCGCCTTGACCCGGAACAGGCGGTGAAATGCAGCAACTATGTGGGAGAGACAATTGACGATGCCAGACTTCTCGGAATGAAGGGAATCCTTCTGGCAGGGCATATCGGGAAATTTGTCAAACTGGCGGCAGGAGTTATGAATACCCATTCCAGGCAGGCGGACTGCAGGATGGAGGTGCTGGCGTCTCATGCAGCCATGGCGGGAGCGGACAGGGAGACTGTGCGCGGGATCATGAGGTGCATCAATACATCGGAGGCGATTGAGATCCTGCGGAAAGATCGGATTCTGGAGACTGTGATGCAGTCTGTCATGGAGCGGATCAGGTTCTACCTGGAGAACAGGGCAGGAGAAGAACTGCAGATCGGAGCAGTCGTATTTTCCGTGGAGGACGGTGTGCTTGGGAAGACGGAGAATGCGGATCTTCTGATTCGCGCGGTGCGCAGTCAGAGGGGAGAACAGTCGTGTGATATTGAGAGAGCGCAGAAAATGGCTGAGAGAAAGAGATAACAGGAGGAATTACAGAAGTGGCAGACGGAAGATTTACAGGAGTGGGAGTGGGGCCGGGAGATCCGGAACTGATGACGCTGAAAGCGGTTCGCAGGATACAAAAGTGCGATGTTATCGCAGTACCGGTGTCAGATGTATCCCTTGAGGAGCCACGGTTTGTGAAGGCGGACGGAGCAGCAGAGAATGAGTGCGGGGGATATGAGGACAGGTGCGTGGCATATCAGATCGCACTGGGGGCATGCCCTGAGATGGCGGAAAAGGACAGGATTTTCCTGCCCATGCCCATGATCAGGGACAAGGAACAGCTGAAAATGATCCATGACCGGGGAGCCGGGGCAGTAGCGGAACTGCTGGAGAAAGGCCTGGATGTTGTCTTTCTGACGCTGGGAGACCCGACCGTTTATTCTACCTGTATGTATGTGCATAAAAGACTGAAGCGAGACGGATTCCGGACAGAGATCATTCCGGGAATCCCCTCTTTCTGTGCGGCGGCTGCACGGCTCGATATTCCGCTTGTGGAGAACCGGCAGGAGCTTCATATCCTGCCTGCATCCTATGAGATCGGTAAGAGCCTTCAGCTTCCGGGGACAAAAGTGCTTATGAAAGCAGGAAGCAGGATCGGAGAAGTGAAAAGAATCCTGGTGGAGAACGGTATGGAGGCTGAGATGGTGGAAAACTGCGGGATGCCGACAGAGCGGCTGTATTATGGAGCTGAGGCGATTCCGGAGCAGGCCGGATATTATTCTCTGCTGGTAGTGAAGGAGGCGAACTGAGATGATTACATTTGTCGGTGCAGGTCCGGGCGCAGAGGATCTGATTACAGTCAGAGGACAGAAACTGATACAGGAGGCGGATATCGTGATCTACGCAGGTTCTCTTGTGAACCCGGGACTGCTCTCTGAATGCAGGGAGGACTGTCAGATCTACAACAGCGCGAAAATGACGCTGGAGGAAGTAATGGAAGTGATGCTGGATGGACAGGAGAAGGGCAGAAAGATTGTCAGGCTCCATACAGGGGATCCCTGTCTCTACGGTGCGATCCGGGAACAGATGGATGAACTGGAGAAGAGAGGCATCCCGTATGAGGTGTGTCCGGGTGTGAGCTCTTTCTGCGGGGCTGCTGCTGCCCTGAATGCGGAATACACGCTGCCCGGCGTGTCTCAGTCTGTTGTGATTACCCGCATGGCAGGGCGGACGCCGGTGCCGGATCGGGAGTCAATCGCATCCTTTGCCGCCCATCAGGCAACGATGGTCATTTTCTTAAGCACAGGCATGCTTCGTGAACTGTCCGCTGAACTGATCCGGGGCGGCTATGCGCCGGAGACCCCGGCGGCTGTTGTCTATAAAGCAACCTGGCCGGAGGAAAAGGTGCTCCGCTGTACAGTGGAGACACTGGCGCAGACCGCAGAGGCGGAAGGCGTGCGCAAGACGGCTTTGATTGTAGTAGGAAATGTGCTGGAGGGAGAGTACGAACGGTCAAAACTCTACGATCCTTCCTTTACGACAGAGTACAGAGAGGGAAAGAGCAATGAGTAAAATCTATGTGACCGGGCTTGGACCCGGAGCAGCGGATCAGATGACGATAAGGGCACAGAAGGTGCTGGAGCGCTGTCCGGTGATTATCGGGTATACGGTCTATATCGACCTGATACGGGATGAATTTCCGGATAAAACGTATCTGAGCACACCGATGCGGAAAGAGGCGGACCGGTGCCGTATGGCATTTGCGGAAGCGGAGAAAGGACAGGACGTGGCGATGGTGTGCAGCGGAGATGCCGGAATCTACGGGATGGCAGGACTGATCTGCGAGATCGGAAGAGACTACCCTGAGATCGGGATTGAGATCGTGCCGGGGATCACGGCGGCATCGGGAGGGGCTGCTGTCCTGGGAGCTCCGCTGATGCATGATTTTGCAGTGATCAGCTTAAGTGATCTTCTGACTCCGTGGGAGAAGATCGAGCGGCGGCTGGATGCAGCGGCAGCGGCTGACTTTGTGATCTGTCTGTATAATCCGTCCAGCAGGAAACGGGCGGATTATCTGGAGAGAGCATGTGAGATTGTCCTGAAGCACAAGAAGAGTGATACGGTATGCGGGATTGTGAGAAATATCGGCAGAGAAGGAGAATCCTGTGAGATCCTCTCTCTCGAACAGCTGCGGGAGAAAAAAGTCGATATGTTCACTACAGTATTTATCGGCAATTCCGCTACGATGGAATTAAACGGCAGAATGGTAACACCAAGAGGGTATAGAGATGTCTGAAGTGAAATCGGATATGAGACGGAAAGTATTTCTGATCGGGATCGGGATGGGCGGGGATTCATCCATCACGGTTCGGGCAGAAGAAATAATCAGGAAAAGTGACTGTCTGATCGGAGCGGAGAGAATGCTTGCATGTGCGGCAGCGTCCGGCGGAGCTGACGGGAAAGATGAAATACCGCGGTTTCAGGAATACCGCGCAGATGCGATCCGGAAGTTTATCGGGGAGCATCCTCAGTACCGGCATATCGCCGTGCTGCTGTCCGGAGATACTGGTTTCTACAGCGGAGCCAAAAAACTGTCGGAGCTCCTGAAAGAAGAGCATGACCTGGATACAGAACTGATTCCCGGTCTGTCTTCGATTGCGTATCTTGCGGCAAAGATCGGCATATCCTGGGAGAATGCGGAGATTGTAAGCCTCCACGGACAGGAAGAGAACTTTATCCAGACGGTCAGCAGAAACCGGAAAACATTCTTTCTGCTGGGCGGCAGGAATACCGGAAGACGTTTCCTGGAGCGGTTCCGGGAATTCGGGATGAGAGATGTGGAAATCTGCATTGGGAAGAACCTCTCCTATCCGGATGAAGAGATCATCAGGGGAAGTGCGGATGAGCTGAAGGATACGGATGCGGAAGGGCTTTGCGCAGCGTATGTCTTCCATCCGCAGCCGGAGAACTGGACGTCGCCCCATGTGCCGGATAAGGCTTTTATCCGGGGAGAGGTGCCCATGACAAAAGAGGAGATCCGGGCAGTCAGCATCGCGCAGCTTCAGCTTTCAGAGGAAGCGGTGGTTTATGATGTGGGAGCAGGTACCGGATCTGTATCTGTCGAGGCTGCCAGATGCTCTGACCGGATCCGTGTCTATGCGATAGAGAAAAAAACGGCGGCAGTACAGCTGATCCGGAAGAACAGAAAGAAGTTCAAAGCCGACGGGATCCGCGTTGTGGAGGGCACAGCGCCGGAAGCATTGCAGGAGCTGGAGGCGCCGACCCATGTGTTCATAGGCGGGAGCTCCGGGAATCTGAAGGAAATCCTGGAATGTGTTCTGGCAAAAAATCCGCAGGTCCGGATTGTGATCAATGCAATCTCTCTGGAGACTTTGGGAGAGGCGATGGACGCAGCGGAGACCGGGCTTCTGAAAGACCCGCAGATCACTCAGATCAGCGCCGCGCGGTCGAGAAAACTCGGACGTTACCATATGATGACAGGGATGAATCCTGTCTATATCATTTCATCAGGCGGAGATCTGACGGAAGAGAAGGAGATCTGAAGCGATGGGGACACCTGGAATTATGATTGCCGCGCCGGCAAGCGGAAGCGGCAAAACATCTGCTGCGTGCGGACTGATGGCTGCTTTTGGCAGCAGAGGCATTAAAGTCCGCAGCTGCAAATGCGGACCGGATTACATAGATCCCATGTTTCACCGGGAGGTGCTGGGCGTTGATTCGGAGAATCTGGATCTGTTCTTCTCAAAACCGGAGGAACTGCGGGAATGTTTCCGGCGGCATACCGCGGGAGCGGATTTTACGGTGGTCGAGGGCGTCATGGGATATTATGACGGAATGGGGCTGGACACGGATCACGGGAGCTCTTATGAAGTGGCGTCAGTGCTCAATCTTCCGGTGATTCTCGTTGTGCCGTGCAGGGGGGCAGCCCTCTCTCTGGCAGCGTCAGTGCGGGGAATGCTTGCATTCCGGAAAGAGAGCAATATACGGGGCATCCTGCTCAACCGCGTATCGGGAATGCTCTATCCCCGGCTGAAGCAGATGCTGGAGTCAGAGCTGAAGCAGGCAGGATATGACATACCGGTTGTGGGATATATGCCGGAGGATGATGCGTTTCGTCTTGAGAGCCGGCACCTCGGGCTGATTACCCCGCAGGAGATCGAAGGGCTGAGGGAGCAGACTGCCCGGGCAGGGGAGATCCTCACAGAGACAGCGGATCTGGACCTGATACTGCAGATCGCGGAAAAAGGAGCTGCCAGTGGAGAGACGGCGGAAGAAGACAGATCCGAAACCGGAGACAGACGGCTGAAAGAGGAAGATGGATCTGAAACCGGAGACAGACAGATGAAAGAGAAAACAGGGGGCGGATCCGGGGAAAACTCCAGGGATGCCGGAGGCAGGCAGGTTTTCGGAACAGGAGAGAATCGGGTTCGGATCGGCATTGCCCGGGATAAGGCGTTTTGCTTTTATTATAAAGATAATCTGGAGCTTCTGGAGAAGCTGGGATGCGAGCTGGTACCGTTCAGTCCCCTTTCAGATCCCCGGCTGCCGGACGGTTTGAGCGGCCTGATTTTCGGAGGGGGGTATCCGGAGCTTTACGGAAGAACTCTGGCGGAAAACAAAGGGCTTCTTCAGGAGATACACAGCCTGATTGAAGACGGGATTCCCTGTCTGGCGGAATGCGGGGGATTTATGTATCTTCACGAGGAATTGGAAGACAGAGAAGGACAGGTCTGGAAGATGACCGGGAATATAAAGGGCCGCACCTGGCCTGTTGGCAGGCTGGTGCGGTTCGGGTATGTGAAGATCATGCCGGAAGAAGCGCGGACAGAGGCTGGTTATCTGTTCCCAGGTGAAGAGATCAGAGGTCATGAGTTCCATTACTGGGACAGCACGGACAGCGGATCGGACTGCCTGGCGGTAAAGCCGGACGGACGCAGGAGCTGGCAGTGTATCCATATGGATGGAAACCTGTTTGCGGGTTATCCGCATCTGTATCTTCCCTCGCTTCCTGCATTTGCGGAGCGGTTTGTACGCAGGTGCCGTGAGTGGGGATAAAGGCTGTGAAAAAACAGCGGAGGCGGGGATAAATACCGCGAAAAACAAGTGCGGTGTGGATAAATACCGAAAATTACCGGGATGGAGGTAAATAGAATGAAACTGGATGAAGTACTGGAAAAGATAGAGCCGGCTGACCTCAGAAGCAGGGAGCAGGCTTCCGAACACTGGAAAACGGTCGGAAAACCGCTGAACAGCCTGGGCAAACTGGAGGATGCTGTGACCAGGATCGCCGGAATGCGCAGAACGAAAGACTACACCCTGAAGAAAAAGGGGCTTGTCATCATGTGCGCGGACAACGGTGTTGTCGCAGAGGGCGTGACTCAGACAGGGCAGGAGGTCACAGCGATTGTGACGGAAAATTTTACCCGGCGTGCGACGAGCGTGTGCCTGATGGCGGAGACAGCCGGCGTTGACGTATTCCCTGTCGATATCGGCGTGGCATCAGATGTTCCCGGAGTGACGAAGCCGGAATACAAGGTGATGTATGGAACGAATGATATGCTCAAAGGTCCGGCGATGACAAGAGAGCAGGCGGAACAGGCGGTTCTTGTCGGATTCCGAATCGCCTCGGAACTGGCGCGGAAAGGGTACGATATTCTGGCTACCGGTGAGATGGGCATTGGAAATACAACTACGAGCAGTGCTGTGGTGTCTGTTCTGCTTGGAAAAAATGTGGAAGAAGTGACCGGGCGCGGCGCCGGGCTGAGTTCCGAGGGGCTTGTGAGGAAGATCGATGTGATCCGCGGAGCCATTGAGAGAAACCAGCCGGATAAAAACGATGTCCTGGATGTGCTCTCCAAAGTAGGGGGGCTTGATATTGCCGGTCTTGCCGGTGTATTCCTGGGCGGCGCGGCATGCCATATCCCGGTTGTGATCGACGGGTTTATCTCTTCGGTGGCAGCGCTCTGTGCGGCCCGGATGGCGCCTGAGAGCGCAGACTATATGATGCCTTCCCACCGGTCCGGAGAACCGGCAGGTGGAATGGTGCTCGATGAGCTGGGGCTGTCGCCGTTTATCGAGTGCAACATGTCTCTGGGAGAAGGAAGCGGCGCAGTGGCTGTGATGCCTCTTCTTGATATGGGGCTTGCAGTGTACCGGGAGATGAGCACATTTGAAGAAATCCATGTGGAGCAGTATGAGGAGTTCAAGTAGAGCTGCGGTCGGACGGACCGGAGAGAACGAGAGAAATAAAACGAGGAAGAGGAGTTAAAATGTATCTGTTGAATTCACTTGCCATATCCATATCCATGTACTCGAAAATACCAGTCCCCAATGTGGAGTGGAATGAGAAAAACATGAAGTATGCGATGTGCTTCTTTCCTGTTGTCGGAGCGGTTATCGGAATTATTCAGTTCCTGATCGGAGGGGTTCTTCTGATGTACACGGACTGCGGATCTCTGTTTTTTGCCGTGGTGATGGCACTGATCCCGGTTGTCATTACAGGGGGGATCCATCTGGACGGATACGCGGATACCACAGATGCCCTCAGCTCCTACGGGGAAAAGGAAAAGAAGCTGGAGATCCTGAAAGATCCCCACACAGGGGCATTTGCAGTGATCGGTCTGTGCGTGTATTTTCTCGCTGATGCCGCTCTGTGGAGTGAGGTGACGGCGGAGATGCTGCCGGTGGTGTCCTGCATGTATGTGATTTCCAGATCTTTGAGCGGAATCTCGGTTGTCAGCTTTCAGGCGGCAAAGAACAGCGGGCTTTTAAAGACATTTCAGGATGGGGCGCAGCGTCTCAGAGTAAGGAGTGTACTTATATTCTGGCTGTGCGCCTGCGCGGCGCTGATGATTTTCCTGTCATGGCAGCAGGCGGTGGGTGCCCTGCTGACAGCAGCGGCTGTGTTCATCTACTATTACAAGATGAGCATGAAGCAGTTCGGGGGAACAACAGGCGACCTTGCGGGATATTTCCTGCAGGTGTGTGAGCTGGCCATGCTTGCCGGCATTCTGATCGGCGGGCTGGCAGGAGGGGCGGTGATGCTATGAGAGTCCTGCTGATCCGGCATCTTCCCACCCCGGGAAATGAAAAACGGCAGTATATCGGAAGAACCGATGAAGCACTGTCTTTGGCGGCAGTTGAAAAGTTTCAGAGGCAGCACGGGGCAGGGGGGAAAGGGACGGCATATCCGCCGGTTGACTGGATCATCGCGAGCCCCCTGAAACGTTGCGTTCAGACAGCAAAACTGATCTGGCCGGGGCAGGAGATCCGGACAGAACCGATGTTAAGGGAGTGTGATTTCGGGCAATATGAGAGGAAAACCTACGAGGAACTGAAAAACGAACCGGAATATATCGAATGGATGGAATCAGGCGGGATGACCGCTTTCCCCGGAGGGGAGGAGCAGACAGAATTCCGTGCGCGCTGCGCAGCCGGGGCGGAGAAATGGATCGGACAGCTTTTTGAAAAGCGCGCAGACAGCGTGGCTTTTGTCATCCACGGGGGAACGATCATGGCTGTTCTTGAACAGCTGGCAGAAGGCCCCCGTGAGTTTTACCGCTGGCAGGCGGAAAACGGGGGCGGCTATATCGCGGAAGCAGACAGGGAAGACTGGATGTCAGGCAGATATGTGCTGAGAAATATACACAGGCTGATCCCATGAAGATTCAGTCAGTCTTCCTGCCAGTATTTCCGGATATAGATTTCAGCATCCGCGCCGGAAAGATGATATTTTTCACAGATTTTTGCGGCAGCGGTTTCCCGGGAAATATCCAGCTCCTGCAGAGTACTTAGCAGGCGGCGGATTCCCTGATCCCGCTCGGAGGAAGCACCTGATTTATAGCCGTCGGACTTTCCGGCAGTATAACCGTCTTCGTAGCCTTCGCGGCGCATGGCTTTTTCATATTTCTCCTGATCAAATGTTTCCAGTATCATCTGGATCACCTCGGTTTTCTGTTGTGTCAGAATATCCGTCAGAATCCCGCTTTTGATGCAGGCGTCCACCGCAAGGGAGACGGAGATTTTCAGTGAAATATCAGAAGAGAGATATTTCCGCACCGTGTCGACAAAGATCGCGTACTCTTTCAGCCGGAGACATTTCTCCATCAGGGCGCGGTTGTGGCCGTAGTTGATGTTCAGCATGGTGGTGAGACATTCCAGACAGGGCGTGCAGTCTGTGTGCGGGCGTTCAAAGAGATCGCTCAGACGCAGGGTGAGCCGGTCCGGCTCTTCCTGGGTTCCGTTGTAGAACACGATGTGCTGCGGGAAGGGAAGTCTCTTGGGCGCGGAACTGTAGATGTTGATCTCATGGGATGCGATGTGTTTCTCGTACAGTTTTGAAAAATACATGACGCCCCGGATCGGCATGTTCGGATTGAAGGAGCTCTGGTGTTCATACAGATTCAGTGTGGCGCCGATCAGGAAGGAGAGATCGTTTTTCATGGCGAGATAGAGCGCATTTTCAAGCGTGTTTACTTCCAGATCGTCAGGATCATCATATGACGTGCCGTTCACCGCATTGTAAAGAGAGAGCAGATCCTCCTTTTTCTGAAACACAAGGCGGAAGAGCCGGTCCTTGTACTCTCTGTTTGCGGAAGGGGAATCCTGTGGATTTATTCTGTTGTTCAATAGTATACCTCCATTATAGGGAACAGGGTCAACGGTTGCAACCTTTTGTGTGCTTTTACAAAAAAGGAGTCTGTGGCGGATAGCGCCGCGATCAGCCGGCCGGATACAAAGCCCCGTCAGCAGTTTGAATCATACATCTGTCATCAGATGGGAATCCGGCGGAAAGAGTTTCCGGACCAGTGTGTGGATCCCTGATGTGTGTTAAACATTATATCCGATATAAAACAGAGGGGCAAGATGGCAGGATAGACAAAAAATTTTCAGTTTTTTCAGTGAGTTTTTCAGAGACATGCGGCTTGTACAGATGATACAATATGACCAGTATGAGTTTCAGTTTCAGCCCGGGAGGTGGAAGATATGCAGATTACGGATCTGTGCATCCGGAATTTTAAGTCCATCAGAAAGATGCAGATCAGGGAGATTGAAAACGCCCTTATACTTGTCGGAAAAAATGACACGGGGAAAACCGCTGTCCTTGATGCCCTGAGAGCAGTGGGCGGAGATTATGAGATCAGGCGGGAAGATTTTCAGGGGAATGCTCCCAATATCGAGGTCCGGGTGACGATGAAGATCACAGAAGATGACCTGGAACGGTTCCACAGATATGGAATCGTGAGTTCCTACCGCAGATATGAGGCATGGTACCGGGATTTCTGCCGGAAGCTGCCTTCTTACCGGGATGGAAGACTTGAGTTTGTCTACTCGGCAAACCGGGACGGCCATGTGAGATACGGCGACGGGAAGCAGAAGAATAACCGGTATATTCCGCAGGTATTTCCCCATATCTACTACATGGATACACAGCGGGAACTGGAGCGGTTTCAGGATGACCTGCTTCTGCTTCAGGAGGATGATCTGCTCAAACAGATGCGGTCCGGATGCTGTATGTTTGATATGGCAAAGGAATGTAATCACTGTTTTTCCTGTATCGGCCTGATTCACAAGAAACTGCCGGAAGAACTCAATGCCTTTGAGGCCGCGAAGCTTCTGGAATATAAACTATATAACCTGAATCTGGACGCCTTCTCCCAGCGGGTGAATGAGATTTTCCACAGGAACGGCGGCCGGGATCAGATCCTCTATTGCATCAACCTGGATATCGAGCAGACGCTTGCTGTGCGCACGGAGATTGTAAAATCCGGAAATCAGGAAAAATGGCCGCCGGGCAGTATGGGGAAGGGGATGAGAAGCATCTATATGCTCTCCCTGCTGGAAGCGTACGAGGAGAAAGGCAGGCAGAATGCGGATCTGATCCTTGTGGAAGACCCGGAGATTTTTCTTCATCCGAAACTTCAGAAGGTGTCAGGCGATATTCTGTACCGGCTTTCACGGAAGAATCAGGTGATCTTCTCTACCCATTCACCGAATCTGCTGTCGAATTTCACAAGCAGGCAGATCCGTCAGGTGTTTTTGAATGAAGAAGGATATCCGGAGGTGAAGGAGAAGACGGATATCAGCGCGGTTCTGGATGATCTGGGATATTCTGCCAATGATTTGATGAATGTGAACTTCGTGTTTATCGTGGAGGGCAAACAGGATAAGAGCAGACTTCCGCTTCTGATCAGGAAGTATTATTCCGAGACTTTTGACAGGGACGGCAATCTCTCACGGATCGCGATTATCACGACAAACAGCTGCACGAATATTAAAACATACGCGAACCTGAAATACATGAATCAGATCTACATTAAAGATAATTTCCTCATGATCCGCGACGGGGACGGAAAGGACAGCGGGGAACTCAAAAGACAGCTCTGCAGTTATTATGCTGCCAGAAACGAGGAGGACATCGACCGTCTGCCGCGAGTGACGGAGAAGAATGTACTGATCCTGAAGTACTATTCGTTTGAGAACTATTTCCTGGATCCGAAAGTGATGGCTCAGATCGGTGTTCTGGGATCGGAAGAGGAGTTCTACGAGATCTTTCTGGAAAAATGGAAGGAATATCTGCACCGGCTGCGAAGCGGTCAGCGGCTGCTGGAAGTAATCGGCCATGGGATTGAATCCGTTGATGATGTGAAAGATCATATGGAAGAGATCAGAGTTCACATGAGAGGACATAACCTCTATGATATCTATTACGGAAGATTTAAGGAAAACGAGCAGGAGGTTCTGAATGCCTATATTGACGCTGCTCCCAGAGAGGACTTTGAAGATATTCTCGACTCCATTGACCGGTTCCTCTACTTTGAGAGCAGGAAGAAGGCGCAGGGAGGTGTGAGATGAGAGGGAAGAGAAACTGGTGCAGGAGGCTGTTCCCGGCTGCCGGACTGCTGACGGCAGGATGCTGCTTCCTGGGCATGATTCCTGTTTCCGCCAACTCTGCTCAGACAGAGTGGGAGGGGTCGGCGCAGGGCGGAATTGTGGTATCTGACAGCGAGTGTCCGCTTATAGTTGAAAATGAATTGCTGACTTTTGACATTCAGGAGTTTCCCAAAACGTTCTATGAAAGTCTTGACGAATATCTCGCATACAGCGGAAAGGTGACGGCTGAATATACATTCTATAATCCTTCAGATTATACAGTGAGGGCAACGCTTGCGTTCCCTTTTGGCAGGGCACCTGATTACGGCTATATCTATGACTATGACACCGGAGAGTCCTGTCTGGATGCGGATGTCCGGCTCTACAGCATAACCGCGGATGGGCAGGAGCTGGATAAGAAACTGCGGTTTACCTTCCAGGAATCCGGGGAGGCATTCGACCTGGATGAGGAACTGAATAAACTGGAACAGGGAATTGTGAAGGATGAATTCTACAGACCGGATATGCCGGTGACAAAGTACACATACGAGTTTAAGGGCATTGACAATGAGACATACAATGCGGCACAGGCGATGGCGGTCATTGATGACTGGAGCGGCAGGACGAAGTATTTCTTCGGGGATACAGGCGGGTACTCGGATCTTACGGAACATGTGGAGGTATCTGTCTGGGCGGAAACCGGAAATGAGTTTACATTTTATGTGATCGGCGATGAGCCGGAAGAGATGCCGGAGTGGGTGATTTATGCGGACGGAACGCTTGAAAAGGAGATTGCCGGAGAGGTTGTTGAGAAATCAGCAGAAAAGCTTACAGTGGAGCAGCTTGCCCGGTCAATTTGCGGAGCATCTGAATATGTGAATTCAGGTGATCTGTACAATGCGGTCATTGCCATGCTCAATCAAAGCGAGCAGAGGTGCGGTGTGATCATGAATGATTTCTATGAAGCCTGGCTTCTGGAATCGCTGATGCGGTGGTACGAATATGAGATCGTTCTGGAACCGGGACAGCGGCTTGTGAACCGTGTGGAGGCGCCGATTTATCCGGCGGTCAGCGGAACGGGAGAAGCCGCAGAATACACGTACACCTATCTCCTGTCGCCGGCCGGGACATGGAAAGAGTTCGGCAGCCTCGATGTGGAGATTGATACGCCGTTTCATCTGACAGACAGTAAACCAGAAGGTATGGAAGAACGGGAGGGCGGTTATTCTCTGGCACTGGAAAGACTTCCGGAGGGAGAGCTTTCATTTGTCCTCAGAAGCAGTGACCGGACAGAGGCGTATATCAGCAGTCTGTTCCCCGCGGCGGCAGCAGCTGTGGTGACAGTGACTGCAGCTGTGGGGATCGGAGCCGCGGCGATCCTCATAGTGATAAGAAAGCAGAAGAAGGGAAAGCGGGATAAAAAATGAAGACAGTGATTCTGATTGACAATATCGGCGATGACGTTCTAACCGGCGAGTGGGGGCTTAGTTTCTATATCGAATACAGAGACAGGAAGATCCTTCTGGATGCGGGCGGCATCTCGGGAGCATTTGCAGGAAATGCAGAGAAGCTTGGAATCCCACTTGAAGAGGTGGACGCTGCGGTGCTCTCCCATGCTCATTATGACCATGCGGACGGGATGAGTACATTTTTCCGGCTCAATGATCATGCGAAGCTTTATCTCAGAGAGTCGTGCGGTGAGAACTGTTATAAAAAGCCGGACGGAAAAATCAAATATATCGGCATACGGCAAGGATTTCTGGAAGCATATGCGGGCAGGCTTGTCCGTGTGTCCGGGACATATCAGCTCGGGGACGGCATCTGGCTGCTTCCCCACACTGCGCCTGCAGCCCGGCTGGAGGAAGCGGGAAATCAGGAATCCATGTGCCTGAAGGTGGGAGAAGAGTGGATCACAGACTGCTTTGACCATGAGCAGAGCCTTGTGTTTGAGCTTCCGGAAGGACTGGTGATTTTCAGCAGCTGCTCTCACGCCGGGGCGGATCTCATCATCAGTGAGGTGCGGCAGGCGTTCCCGGACAGAGAGATTCTTGCCATATTGGGAGGATTCCACCTGTATAACAAGACTCCGGAATATGTGAGGAATCTGGCGGAGAGGATACGAAGTCTGGGAAAGATCGGTATCTATACCGGGCACTGTACCGGTGAAGAGGGATATGAGATCCTTCGGGAGGAACTGGGGGATTCGGTCCATCAGCTGCGCAGCGGGATGGAGATCCGGTTTTGAGATGAAAATAATGCAGTGTATATTTTAAGGAAAAGAAAAAGAGGCAGAAGAAAATGGAAGAGAAAAATCAGTTGTTAGATAAGAGGATCGCAGTAGTCGGGATCGGCGGTGTTGGAGGATACCTTGCGGCAATGCTGGGAAGGGTATGTCCGCATCTCACTCTGGGAGCAAGAGGCGGCAGAAGAGATTCCGTGTTAAAAGACGGTCTTGTTCTTCACAGTGATTATAAAGGTGAAATCGTCATTCATCCGGAGCATGTTGTTCCGGTGGCAGAGATCGGGGAGCAGGATTATATCTTTGTGTGCGTGAAGAATTATTCTCTGGAAGAAGTGTGCGCGGACCTTAAGAGCGCAGTGACAGATGACACGGTGATTATTCCGGTTATGAACGGAGTGGACCCGGGGGATCGGATCAGAAGTCTTACAGGCAAGGGGACAGTGGTAGATTCCCTGATCTATATCGTAGCTTTTGCAAATGATGACTACTCGATCACCCAGCAGGGAGCTTTTGCAAATCTGAGGATTGGAATCACAGATGCAGATGAAAAAGGAAAGAAAAAAGTGTCTGAAGTATCTCAGATGTTGTCCGGCGCGGACATTGATCATGAGGTTGCGGAAGATATTGAAGCTGCTATCTGGAAGAAATATATTCTGAACTGTGCATACAATGCGGAGAGCGCATACTATGACAACACGATCGGACAGCTCAGAAGCGATCCGGTAAAAGCAAAAGAATACGAGGCGCTTGTGAATGAGGCATACCAGGTGGGGCGTGCCAAAGGAGTGAATGTGAAGCAGGAAGATGTGGATGCGATTATCCACAGATTCTATTATGAGCTGGCAGACAATGCCACCAGCTCGCTCCAGCGGGATATCCGCGCAGGAAAAAAAGCAGAGGTAGAAACTTTCAGCGGATATATTGTAAAAGAAGGAGCAAAGCTTGGGGTTGACACGCCTGTGACTGAGAAAATGTATGAAGGGCTGAAAGAGAAATGACGGCAGTGACAGCGTCCATGCTTCTCTCACTCACCGCCTGTGCCGCCGGATTTATTCTCGACTCCCTTTTCGGGGATCCGGTGTGGCTCTATCATCCGGTCCGGCTGATCGGAAACGGAATCAGCATTGGCGAGAGGCTGCTTCGGAAGGCATTTGGAGAAAGACATCTGAAAGCTGCCGGCGGGGTGCTGTGGGTCTGCATTTGCGCACTCTCATTCCTGATTCCGTTCGGGATTCTCCATGCTCTGCAGAGAATCCATCCTGTCCTTCGGTTTGCGGCGGAGACATTCTGGTGCTATCAGATTCTGGCAGCAAGGAGTCTGTATACAGAGAGCATGAAAGTGTATGACAGATTAAAGGAACATGACCTGACGGGAGCCCGGAAGGCGGTCTCCATGATTGTGGGGAGGGATACGGAGAACCTGACGGAAGAAGGTGTTACAAAAGCTGCTGTAGAGACAGTGGCGGAGAATACATCTGACGGAGTAACAGCGCCCCTGCTTTATCTGCTGATTGGGGGCGCGCCGCTCGGGTTTCTGTATAAAGCAGTGAACACGATGGATTCCATGCTTGGTTATAAGAATGAGAAATATCTGCATTTCGGCTGTATTCCGGCAAAGATGGATGACGTGTTCAACTACCTGCCGTCCAGGATTACAGCTGTGCTGATGACAGCAGCTGCGTTCCTGACAGGAATGGATGGGAAAAATGCGTGGAGAATCTATCGGAGGGACAGACGGAAACATGCCAGTCCCAATTCTGCCCAGACTGAGTCTGTATGTGCGGGCGCACTGAGCGTGAGGCTTGCCGGGGATGCAGTATATTTTGGAAAACTGCACAGGAAAGAATATCTGGGAGATGCCATAAAACCGATAGAACCGGAAGACATAAAAAAGGCAAACCGGCTGATGTACGTGACGTCGGTTCTCGTACTGGTCATTTTTGGAATCGTAAAACTGGCACTGTGTATGGCGGTATAGGCAGCAGAGTCAGACAGGAGGAGAAAAGCAAAACATGGAATATACACATGGCGGTGACATTTATACTTATGAAAATATGCTGGATTTTTCTGTGAATATCAATCCGCTCGGGCCGTCCGATGCTGTTCTGGAAGCGGCAAAACGGGGAGTGGAACATGTAGCCGCATATCCGGACAGCAGGTGCCGGAGACTGCGCGCAAAGCTGGCGGAGAAACTGCAGGTGCCGGGAGAAAGGATTCTGTTTGGAAACGGCGCGGCAGAGCTGATCTATACTCTGGTACTGGCGGAAAAGCCGAAGAAAGCTCTTCTTCCGGTGCCGGCTTTTTCCGAGTATGAACAGGCGCTTCTTACGGTGGGGTGCCAGATTGATTATCCAGCTGCGACAGAAGAAAACGGATTTGTCATGGATGAGAGTATTCTGGAAAGACTGGATTCGGATGTGGATATCCTTTTTCTCTGTTCCCCTTCGAATCCATCCGGAAGAGCGATACGGAAAGAACTGCTTCTTAAGATTGCCGCAAGATGTGAGGAGAAGAAGATACGCTTTGTGCTGGATGAATGTTTCGTCGAGTTCCTGCCTGACGCGGAAGAGGTGTCTATGCTCCGGCAGACGGAAAGGTTTTCTACCCTGTTTGTACTGCGGGCATTCACAAAGATCTATGGTATGCCCGGGCTGCGGCTCGGCTACGGGGTCTCTTCAGATCTTCAGCTCCTTGAGAGCATGGCGGGCATGTGTCAGCCGTGGAGCGTATCGATTCCGGCCCAGGAGGCGGGCATCGCAGCGCTGGATGAGGATGAGAGGACAGATCAGGTAAGGAGACTGGTCCGCAGAGAGAGAGAGTATATCGAGCGGGAAATGAGCAGAATGAGAATTAATTATATTTCTTCAGATGCAAATTTCATTCTTTTCCGGGGCGGACCGGATCTGTTTGAACAAATGAAGCAGCAGGGGATCCTGATTCGGGACTGCTCCAATTACAGAGGTCTCGGCAGAGGATGGTACCGGACTGCGGTTAAGACACATGAGGAGAACCGGCGCCTGCTGAAGGCGCTGGAAGAAGCTGATATATCGGGAATGACAGGTACGGCAGAAGAGGAGGTTGACAGATGAGCGGTTCGATTATGATTCAGGGCACCATGTCTAACGTGGGCAAGAGTGTGCTTGCAGGAGGGCTGTGCCGCGTCCTTAAACAGGACGGCTATCGGGTGGCGCCTTTCAAGTCTCAGAACATGGCGCTGAATTCCTTTATCACACGGGATGGGCTTGAGATGGGGCGTGCACAGGTGATGCAGGCGGAGGCTGCCGGAATAGAACCGGAGGCTGTGATGAATCCGATTCTGCTCAAGCCGACGAATGATACAGGCTCCCAGGTGATTGTAAACGGGACACCGGTGGGGGTGATGGCAGCGGCAGAGTACTACCGCCGCAAGAAAGAGTATATTCCATGCATCCTTGACGCTTACAAGACCCTTGCAGACCGGTTTGACGTGGTGGTGATCGAGGGCGCCGGAAGTCCGGCGGAGATCAATCTGAAAAAGGATGATATCGTCAATATGGGGCTGGCGGAGCTGGTGGACGCTCCGGTGCTGCTCGCCGGGGATATTGACCGGGGCGGCGTGTTTGCGCAGATCGCCGGGACAGTGATGCTGCTGGAAGAGAAGGAGAGAAAAAGGATCAAGGGAACCATCATCAATAAATTCCGCGGCGACGTCTCTATTTTAAAACCAGGGCTTACCATGCTGGAGGATTTGACAAAGATCCCGGTGCTTGGGGTTGTTCCGTATTTTTATCTTGACATTGATGATGAGGACAGCCTGAGCGAGCGTTTTAAGAATAAGAAGCAGACCGGGATTGTGGACGTTGCGGTGATCCGGCTGCCGCGGATCTCGAATTTTACGGATTTCGCCCCGTTGGAGGCGGTGGATGGGATTGATGTGAGATATGTGGATGCTCCGGCGGAGCTGGGACAGCCTGACGCGGTGATCCTTCCCGGAAGCAAGAATACGATTCAGGATCTGCTCTGGCTGCGTCAGTCAGGTCTGGAGGCAGTTATTCTGCAGCATGCGGCGCGGGGCGGCGTTGTGTTCGGGATCTGCGGCGGTTATCAGATGCTGGGCGAGGAGATCCGGGATCCGGAAGGAGCTGAACGGAAAGGCACTGTAAAAGGTCTTGGACTGCTTCCTGTGAGGACGGTGTTTGAACAGGAGAAGAGACGGACGCGCGTACACGGTAATTTTCTTAAACTGGGCGGCGCTCTCGCAGGAATGTCCGGCGCAGCGTATGAAGGTTATGAGATTCATATGGGACGGACGGAAGCGGTAATCAGTGATACTGACGGGCAGGGAGCAGGGCTTCTGACGCTGACAGAAGACACAGGAAGACCGGGAGACGTGAAGAACGCAGGCAATGCAGGGGATCTGCAGAAGCCTGGTTTTGACGGAGTCTGGCACGGGAATGTGTACGGATGTTATGTACACGGGATTTTCGACCACCCGCAGGCAGCGCAGGGATTTCTTGCAGCCCTGCTTGAGAGGAAAGGGTACAGTGCGGATACTGTGAAGGCCCGGGACTGGAAAGCATATAAGGAAGAACAGTATGACCGGCTGGCTGATATTGTAAGAGCAAGCCTTGATATGGATGCTGTATACAGAATCATAGAGAAAGGAAATGATGCGCCATGCAGTCTGTAATCCGAATCGGAAGCAGGGACAGTATTCTTGCAGTGAGACAGGCAGAGCTGATCCGGGACAGGATCAGCCAGGAACATCCGGAACTGGACATCCGGATTATAACGATGAAGACAACGGGAGATAAGATTCTTGATAAAAGTCTGGCGGCCATTGGAGGGAAAGGACTTTTTGTAAAGGAACTTGACAGGGCTCTTCTGGACGGGCGGATCGATATTGCGGTTCACAGCCTGAAGGATGTGCCCATGGAGCTGAATCCGGATCTGCCGCTCCTGGCATTCGGAAAGCGGGAAGATCCGAGGGATGTAATGATTTACCGTCAGGGCTTAAGTGAGCTTCCGGAAAACGCTGTAATCGGGACATCCAGCAGAAGACGGGAACTTCAGCTTAAGAAACTCTGTCCGGCATATACGTTTCGCGGAATACGCGGAAATGTGCAGACAAGGATGCGGAAACTGGAGGAAGAAGGATATGACGGGACGCTTCTTGCGGCAGCCGGGCTGAAACGTCTCGGGATGGAGCACGTGATCGGACAGTATTTCTCTGTGGATGAGATCATCCCGGCAGCAGGCCAGGGAATTCTGGCAGTGCAGGGACGCAGAGGAGAGGATTACAGCTGGCTCGCCTGTGTGGATGATCCGGAAAGCAGGGCGGCGGCGGCAGCGGAGAGAGCGTTTATCCGCACGGTCGGCGGAGGGTGTACCTCACCTTCAGCCGCTCACGCACAGGTTTCAGGCAATGAGGTGAAACTGACCGGTCTTTATTATAATGAAGACAGCAGGGAATATTCCGTGGATTCTGTGATCTCAGAGATCGGGAGAGTACAGGGCGCGGCGGAGAACCTGGCGCGGAAGCTGACAGAGAACTGCATGTGAAATGAAAAGGAAAAGGATAACAGGATGATGGGTGAAATGAAAAACGAGAAAGAATATAGTGTCATGGGAAAGGTGTGGGTTGCCGGAGCGGGGCCGGGAGATGCGGGCCTTCTCACAGTTCGGACAGCGGAGCTCATGAGGACAGCGGATGTCATCGTCTATGATGCTCTGATCAGTGCTGAGATACTCAGCCATATCCCCCAGACAGCAGAGACGATTTATGTGGGAAAACATTCCGGAAATCACCCGGTGCCCCAGGATGAGATCAACCGGATTCTTGTGCGGGAGGCAAAAAAAGGGAAGAATGTGCTGCGGCTGAAGGGCGGCGATCCTTTTGTGTTCGGACGGGGAGGAGAGGAACTGGAGCTTCTTGCAGAAGAAGGTATTGATTTTGAAGTGATACCGGGAGTTACGTCCTCTGTTGCAGTGCCGGCTTATGCCGGGATTCCGGTGACCCACCGGGACTACACTTCGTCTTTCCATGTGATTACGGGACATGCGAAAAAGGACGGGACACTGCACATTGATTTCGAGTCACTTGTGAAACTGAACGGGACGCTTGTTTTTCTGATGAGCCTGTCTTCAATGGGAATGATCCTTAAAGGACTTATGGACGCGGGAATGGATCCGGAGATGCCGGCGGCAGTTCTGGAAAACGGGACAACTGCCGGGCAGCGGCGTGTTGTGGCGACTGTAAGTACTCTCAAGGAGGAGTCGGACCGGGCAGGGATCGGCACTCCTGCGATGATCGTTGTGGGAAAGGTATGTACTCTCGCGGACAAACTGCACTGGGCAGAGGACCGGCCGCTTGGCAGCAGGCAGTTCCTTCTGACCAGGCCGCGGCAGAATATGTCTGTTCTGGCAGATCGATTGAGAAGACTTGGCGCTCAGGTGATAGAGATGCCGGCGATCCGAACCGAACCGATCCGTTCGAATGAACGGCTTGGAACAGCACTGAGGGAGTTCGCGGAAGCCGGAGGAGAGGGATGGCTTGTGTTTACCAGTCCGATCGGCGTGGACGTATTCTGGGAACAGCTTCAGGAGCAGAAGATAGATGTGAGGAATATTTTCTGCGGCAGGACAGAGGTGAAGACAGCTGCGATTGGCACGGCAACGGCGAAGGCACTGCTGCGGTATGGAATCATGGCAGATCTCGTGCCGGAAGTATACAGTGCAGGAGAACTGGGGACAAAGCTTGCGCGCACGGCTGCTGAAGGTGCGCGTATCCTGATCGCCCGTGCGGAAAAAGGCTCGGAAGAACTGATTCCGCCCCTTGAAGAAGCTGGTCTTGCTGTGGAAGATATTGCGCTTTACCGGACAGTTTATGAGGTGAACCCGGTTCTGAGAGAGGAAGTTGAGCGGATGATTGACGCAGGAGAGATTGATGCCGTGACATTTACCAGTGCGTCTACCGTGCATGGATTCACAGAGGCGATGGGTGAAATCGACTATGGAAAAATACGTGCGGTCTGCATCGGGAGACAGACGGCTCTCGCTGCGGAACAGTTCGGGATGAATGTGGAGATCTCGGAGCAGGCGACAATGGATTCCATGGTGGAGAAGATTCTTAAAACTTTCTGCGCGAACGGATAGCATTTCTGTAAAGAGAGGACATATATTTTCAGAATTTGGCTGCAGGAGGGAAAAATGAAAAACGAATATGACAACAAAGAATTTTTTGAACAGTATGCGCAGATGTCGCGAAGCAGGGAAGGGCTTGCAGGAGCGGGAGAGTGGCACCAGTTAAAGAAAATGTTTCCGCCTCTGGAAGGAAAGAAAGTTCTCGACCTGGGCTGCGGCTATGGCTGGCACTGTGCGTATGCGGCAGAGCAGGGAGCTTCCGAGATACTGGGAATCGATGTGAGCGAGCGGATGATCGCTGAGGCAAATAAACGCAGTCCGGACGCGCGCATCTGCTACCGTGTTTCAGATCTGGAACAGTATGAATATCCGGAGGAGACGTGGGACTGCGTGATTTCCAATCTGGCGCTGCATTATATAGAAGATCTTGACCGGATTTACAGAAATGTGCACCGGACGCTGAAAAAAGGAGGAACCTTCCTTTTCAATATCGAGCATCCGGTGTATACTGCCCGGGAAGGACAGGACTGGATTTTTGATGAAAACGGCAGCCCGCTGTACTGGCCTGTGGACGATTACTTTTATCCGGGGAAAAGACACACCCGTTTTCTCGGATGCGATGTAGAGAAATATCATCACACACTGACAGAGATTATGAATGGATTAATCAGAACCGGATTCAGGATAGAGTGGGTTGAGGAAGCCCGTCCTTCCGAAGAAATGATGGGAATACCGGGGATGAAAGACGAGATGAGACGCCCCATGATGCTGATGATAAGGGCGGGAAAGGAATGAGAGGATATGCTGGAAGATAAGGATTATGTAATGCGTGTCGTGCATGAGCTGATACGCACGCTGATCAGACTCGTTTTCAAAAAAGATATAGACAGAGATGAAGAGTCAGCCGTACCCCTGGAAGTGCTGGAGCAGTATAAAAAGTTTATATCCATGATTGACGACGGGCAGATAAACGAAGCGGAGAATCTTCTGCTTGACGGACTGGATAAAGGAAACCATGCGTATTTTGAAATGGCGCTTCTGTTTTACGAAAAGCTGGGCGGAAAAACAGATGAATTTCTCCAAGAACACGATTACTCCAGAGAGGAGGTTCTGGACGGGGTAAAATACGTTGTGGATTATTACGGGTACGGCAGTCTGATGGAAGCCTTTACAGAATGACTTCCATCCCGACTTTTTGAGGTCTGAGCCCGCAGTTTTCATAGAATTTCATTGCGCTCTCATTGCAGCTCCACACATTAAGCGTGACATTGTAGCAGCCATGCTCCCGCGCAAAATCAAGAACTGCATTGTAGAGCGTGCTTCCGATGTGCAGGTCCCTTTTTGTCTCATCTACACACAGATCATCTATGTAGAGTGTTTTGATATCTGTCAGGATATTGTCGTTCAGATGCTGCTGAAAAATACAGAACGCATATCCCAGCAGACAGTCATTCTCGTCAACTGCGGCAAAGATCGGACGTTTTTTGTCTTTCAGGATTTCCCTTAACTGTTCATCCGTATATTTGCGTCCGCATTTAAAGAGATCCGGGCGCCCTTTATGGTGAACCAGGTTCACCTGGGTGAGCAGTTCATGCATTCGTTCAATGTCTTTTTCTTCTGCCATGCGTACATTCATTTTTTATATCCCTTTCTGTTATCAAAGACAATGTGACATTACTGTTATATTTATTGTAGCGGAGAGCACGGTCTGTTGTCAAACACCTGACCAGTCATGAAAAGGAAAAAAGTAGAGAAACAGGGGGCTTTCCGAAGAAGCAGAACCCCTATGTTTTTGTGTACAAATTGTGAAATGATTATAAAATCCCGGCTTAAAACAGAAAGAGGGGTTGACTTTTTTGTGCACTAATACTAACATACCATTTAGTTAATTAACTAATTAATTTTGAATGGAGGGAATATGATGCAATGCGATCTTGAAACAGTTCCTTCGCTTGGGCTGATGGGAATTGTGGTGCATAAGATCAAGAACCGGGCGAAAGAGATGTATCAGGAGTTCGATATGAACGGGAGTCAGGCGAGTATTCTGTTTACACTTTATCAGCGGGATGCAATGTCGCAGAAGGACCTGGCAGCGCTTCTGAATGTTACACCGCCTTCGATTACCTCATCGATCCAGAAGATGGAACGGGAAGGATATCTTACGCGGCGGCCGGACGAGGCGGATCAGCGCGTGATGCGGCTGACGCTTGCCGAGAAGGGCAGGTCGTGTATCCAGAATATCAGAACCGTCGCAGCGCAGATGGAGGAGCTGATGTTCCGGGGAATGCGCGAGGAGGAGACGCAGATGCTCAGGAGGATGCTGCTGCAGATTTATGAAAATCTGGAACAGGACTCCGGGCAGAACAAAGATAAAACAAGACAGAAAGGAAAGGCAGGACATGAAAAATCTATTTAAATACGCGGCAGTGCACTGGAAGTCGCTGTTTGCCATCATAGTAATCCTGTTTGTGCAGGCATACTGTGATTTGTCGCTTCCGGCATATACGTCGGACATCGTCAATGTCGGTATTCAGCAGGGCGGTATTGAAGACCAGGTTCCGGAGGCGATCTCTTCTGAAGAGATGGACAGACTGCTTTTGTTCGTTCCGGAGGAAGATCAGCAGACGATTCTCGATGCCTATGAGGAAGACAGTGAGACATATGACGTGGAGGCATACGTTTTAAAAGCCTCAGTCTCAGATGAAGAGGTCGGTGAACTCAGCAATCTGCTCTCCGGTCCCATGATGCTGACCGCAGGTTTTGAGTCAGGAAGCGAAATGACACAGCAGATTGAGGATCAGCTGAAGGCAAACATGCCGGCTCAGCTGGTTACGGAGGACATGGACATTTTCGGTATCATGGAGATGCTGCCGGCAGAACAGCGGGCAATGATGGTTGAGGAGATGGAGAACCAGCTCGATGAGATGCCGGATACAATTCTGGAGCAGGCGGCAGTCAGCTATGTGCGCAGCGCCTATGAGAATCTGGGAATGGATATGGATGACATGCAGATTCACTACCTTGTCACAACAGGAGGCAAGATGGTCGGGCTGGCGTTCCTCGGCATGGCGGCAAGCGTGATGGTCGGATTCCTGGCGTCACGAGTAGGAGCGGCAACCGGACGCGATCTGAGAAATAAAGTTTTCCACAAAGTTGTGGGATTCTCAAACAACGAGTTCGATCATTTCTCCACAGCTTCGCTGATTACGAGAAGTACAAACGATATTCAGCAGATTCAGCTGATTATTGTAATGCTGCTCCGAATTGTGCTGTACGCGCCGATTCTTGCGATCGGAGGCGTTGTTCAGGTATTCCAGACAAATGTGTCCATGTCGTGGATCATTGCCCTTGCAGTGGTGCTGATCGCCATGGTGATTCTGGTGCTTTTCGTAGTGGCTATGCCGAAATTTAAGATACTTCAGACGCTTGTCGACAAAGTCAACCTGGTTACAAGAGAGATTCTGACAGGGCTTTCGGTTATCCGTGCATTCAGCACGCAGAAATATGAAGAAGAGCGGTTCGACGATGCCAACAGAGCTCTGACAAGAACGAATCTCTTCGTAAACCGCGCCATGACATTTATGATGCCGGTTATGATGCTTGTGATGAACGGAATATCGGTTCTGATCATGTGGACCGGCGCCCACGGAATCGACAACGGCCAGATGCAGGTTGGAGATATGATGGCGTTCATTCAGTACACCATGCAGATTATCATGGGATTCCTGATGCTATGTATGCTCTCCATTATGCTTCCAAGAGCAGCTGTTGCGGCCGACCGTGTCCAGGAAGTGCTTGACAGTCAGACCGTGATCCATGATCCGGAGAAGCCGGAAACATTTAAAAAAGAAGACAAAGGTCTTCTGCGTTTCGAACATGTTTCCTTCCGGTATCCGGGAGCGGATGAGAATGTGCTTCACGATATTACATTTACTGCGAAACCGGGCGAGACGACGGCGATCATCGGCAGTACCGGAAGCGGAAAATCAACGCTTGTCAATCTGATTCCGCGTTTTTACGACGTGACAGAGGGATCCATCACGCTGGACGGCGTTGACGTCCGCAATGTAAATCAGCATGAACTCCGGGACAAACTCGGATATGTGCCGCAGAAAGGAATCCTTTTTTCCGGAGATATTGCATCCAACATTATGTTCGGCAATTCTCGCGGAAGTGAAGCGGAGATGGTGGAAGCCGCGGAAATCGCCCAGGCGACAGAATTTATTGACAACAAGCCGGACGGTTATCACAGCCCGATCTCACAGGGAGGAACGAACGTGTCCGGAGGTCAGAAGCAGAGACTGTCCATTGCAAGAGCCGTGGCAAAACATCCGGAAGTGTTTATTTTTGATGACAGCTTTTCAGCGCTCGATTTTAAGACAGATGTGACACTTCGGAAGGCTCTGAGGAAAAAGACAAAAGACAGTACAGTTCTCATTGTCGCCCAGCGTATCAGTACGATTATGAACGCAGAGCAGATCATTGTGCTGGATGAAGGGCATATTGCGGGAATCGGAACGCACAGCGAGCTTCTGAAGAAATGTGAAGTATACCAGCAGATAGCCGCGTCCCAGCTCTCTGAGGCGGAGCTGAAGGCAGGCAGGAAAGATGCGGAGGAACAGACTGCTGCGAATCCGTCTGACAGCAGAGAGGAGGTGCCGAACCATGCCTAGAGGAGCAGGCAGAAATATGGCAGGAGAAAAGGCAAAGGATTTTAAAGGCACGATCAAAAAGCTGATTAAGTATATGAGCGCATTTAAGGTACACATGCTGTTTGTGGCAGTGTTCGCCATATGCGGAACCGTGTTTAACATCGTGGGCCCCAAAATTCTCGGAAAAGCGACCACAGAGATCTTCAACGGTCTGGTGAGCAAGGTTTCCGGAGGAGAAGGGATGGATTTTGCAAAAATCGGCCAGATTCTTCTGATCACCCTCGGACTGTATGTGATCAGCGCCCTGTGTACGTTTATCCAGGGAATTATCATGACAGGAGTTTCCCAGAAGACGACATACAGATTGAGAAAAGAAATATCCGAGAAGATCAACCGTATGCCAATGAACTATTTTGACACGAAACCGGTCGGAGAAGTGCTCTCCCGAGTGACGAACGATGTGGATACGCTCGGACAGAGTCTGAACCAGAGTGCAACGCAGATGATCACATCAGTGACAACAATCATCGGTGTTCTGATCATGATGCTGTCCATCAGTCCACTGATGACTCTGGTGGCGATCCTGATCCTGCCGATCTCGGTGATCCTGATCTCATTCGTGATGAAACACTCACAGAGATATTTCCGCGGACAGCAGAGCTATCTGGGAAATGTAAATGGTCAGGTAGAGGAAATCTACAGCGGACATAACATCATAAAAGCTTTCAATAAAGAAGAGGATGTGATCCGCGAATTTAACGCAACCAATGACAAACTGTATGATTCAGCATGGAAATCCCAGTTCTTCTCAGGAATGATGATGCCTGTCATGCAGTTCATCGGAAATCTGGGATATGTGGGAGTTGCCATCCTCGGAGGGTTCCTGACAATCAGAAACGCGATTGAAGTCGGAGATATTCAGTCTTTTATCCAGTACGTGCGTAATTTCACGCAGCCGATTCAGCAGGTGGCGCAGGTGACCAATATGCTTCAGCTCACCGCGGCGGCGTCCGAGAGAGTCTTTGAGTTCCTTGATGAAGAGGAAGAAGACCAGACAGTGCCGAACCCGGTATCTGTAGAAGGACTGCAGGGAAATGTAGAATTCGAACATGTTCATTTCGGATACAATCCGGATAAGATTATCATCAATGATTTCTCAGCCAGGGTGAAAGAAGGTCAGAAGATTGCGATCGTCGGACCGACCGGCGCGGGCAAGACTACGATGATCAAGCTGCTCATGCGGTTCTATGACGTGAACAGCGGTTCCATCAAGGTGGACGGACATGACGTACGGGATTTCAACCGAAGCGAACTCCGCGAGATGTTCGGAATGGTGCTCCAGGATACATGGCTGTTCCATGGAAGCATTATGGAAAATATCCGGTACGGCAGGCTGGACGCGACAGATGAAGAGGTGATTGAAGCTGCAAAAGCTGCCCATGTACACCGGTTTGTTCAGACCCTGCCGGGAGGATACAATATGGAGCTTAACGAGGAGGCGAGCAATGTTTCCCAGGGACAGAAACAGCTCCTCACGATCGCAAGGGCGATTCTGGCAGATCCGAAGATCCTGATCCTCGATGAGGCGACCAGTTCCGTCGACACCAGGACAGAGGTGCTGATCCAGAAAGCGATGGATAACCTGATGAAGGGAAGAACCAGCTTCATCATCGCTCACCGCCTGTCCACGATCCGTGACGCGGATTTGATTCTTGTCATGAAAGACGGCGATATCGTGGAGCAGGGGACCCATGAAGCCCTTCTTGCACAAAACGGCTTCTATGCAGAATTATATAACAGTCAGTTTGAGTCAACAGATCAGACGTGCGCATAAGGCAGTGCGTTTCCGGGTACGGACTAAATGACAGAACAGGCGGTGAGCAGCTCACTTTGCTCAGACAATTTCACCGCCTGTCCTGATGTCCGTACCCGGAATTTTTAGTTTGCTTAGTTCCCTTCGAAGTCACTCCGCCCACATCCATTACCTTCGCAGAAAGGTACTCGCAATAGATTCTCATACGTTGTTTTTTATCTCTTATATTGGTATAATGGGAACACTGACACAGGAAGGGAACTTAATATTATGACAGACAAGAATAAGAAACAGAAGAGCAGAGGAAAGCGTGCGGGCAATATTATTTTTCTCCTCTGCTGCATGGCGGTGGGCGCTGTGACAGGATATAATATCGCGAAATATGCAGATCTCAATTTAGATGATCTGTCTGCAGGAACGCTGGTTTTCCGTGTTATCTGGGTACTTTTATGTATATATATCGGATTTTTCCTTCAGATCATCATTCATGAGACCGGACATATGGTCTGCGGCCTGATGACCGGATATCGTTTTTCCTCTTTTCGGATTGGAAGTTTTATGTGGATGAGACAGGATGGAAAGATCTGTTTCAAGCGGTATACCCTTGCGGGCACAGGCGGTCAGTGTCTGATGTGTCCTCCGGATTTTAAAGACGGGAAGATCCCATATATACTGTATAATCTCGGCGGCGCGCTGATGAACGGGATCGCTGCCGCTGCGGCGTTTATCCTGTGGATTTTTGTTGTGGACAACTGGTATGCAGACTGTTTCCTGATCGTCTTTGCTGTGAGCGGACTGTGGCTTGCCCTGGTCAATGGGATTCCGCTGAAGCTTGATCTTCTGAATAATGACGGCCGCAATATTGTAGATATCGGAAAAAGCAGGGATGAAATGGAGGCGTTCTGGATGCAGATGAAGGTCGCGGAGCTTCAGACAAAAGGCGTCCGCCTCCGGGATATGCCGTCAGACTGGTTCGAAATGCCGGGGGAAGAAGCGATGAAACAGAGCATGACTGCTGTGCGGGGCGTATTCCTCGCGAACCGTCTGCTGGATGAGCACGCGTTTGAGGAGACAGCGGAACTGATCGACAGGCTGCTGGACATGGATACTGCCATGATCGGCATCTACCGGTCGCTGCTCGCGGCAGACAGAGTCTACTGTGAACTGATCGGTGATCAGAAGGAAGAGGTGCTGGATATCTGGAAGGACAGACAGCAGATTCAGGTTATGAAACAGATGAAAAATCAGCTCTCAGTGCTCCGGACACAGTACACATATGCTCTTTTGCATGACAGAGATGAAAAGAAAGCATCAATCATCAGAAACAAATTCGAAAAGATGATGAAGACATATCCGTACAGCGGCGACGGACAGAGTGAAAAAGAGCTTCTGGAGATTGCGGCGCAGACCTGGGAGAGGCGGAAAATGAGGATGGAAACAGGCGGCGATGTATGATAAAATATAAAGATGATGTGAGGACGGAATTATGGGATTTACACATTTTGACCAGAATGGAAAAGCAGTGATGGTGGATGTAACATCCAAGGATGAGACAGTGCGGGAAGCTACCGCAACCGGGAAGATTATCGTAAACACAGAAGTGTTTCAGGCGATCAAGGCCGGGACAGTCGGGAAAGGCGATGTACTCGGAGTTGCAGCCACAGCAGGGATTATGGGTGCGAAGCGGACGTCGGACCTGATTCCGATGTGCCATATCCTGCCGATTACAAACTGCAGAGTAAATTTTGATATGGTGGCGGAAGAAAATGCAATTTACTGTGACTGCACAGTTAAGGTGACCGGAAAAACCGGTGTTGAGATGGAAGCGCTCACCGGAGTGAGCACAGCGCTTCTGACAATCTATGATATGTGCAAGGCAATGGATAAATCAATGGAAATCAGCGAGATTTATCTTGTGAAAAAAACAGGCGGAAAGAGCGGAAATGTGCACAATGATCTGCACGGCCGCCGGAGCGGATCCGGTGACGGCTCAGCGGATACACGCAGGAAAGAGATCGATATCCTGTAGATGCTCCGAACAGGTATTCCGCGATATCAGAGGGAAATTCATAATTCGGAAACGGAGATGACAGCGATGGAAAAGTACAGATGGAAGGCGGCTGTAGTGACATTGAGTGACAAAGGCGCCGCAGGAGAGAGAGAAGATCTGAGCGGCCCTGCAATATGTGAGATGATTACGGAATCCAGGTATGAAGTTGTGAAAACAGTTCTTCTGCCGGATGAATTTGAGGAAATCAAAAAATGTCTTTGTAAACTGTGCGATGAAGAAAAAGTAGATATTATCTTCACTACAGGAGGAACCGGGCTTGCTCCGAGAGACTGCACCCCGGAAGCAACGCTTGCAGTTGCTGACCGCAATGTTCCGGGAATCGCGGAAGCGATGCGCCTGGCGTCTCTTCGGATAACACCCAGAGCCATGCTCAGCAGAGCCGCGTCTGTGGTTCGCGGCCGAACCCTGATTATCAATCTGCCCGGCAGCCCCAAAGCTGTCCGGGAGAATCTGGAGGCGGTCCTTCCGACGCTGGATCACGGACTTGCAATCCTTACAGAGCGGGACGGAGAATGCGCGCGATGAGAGATCAGTACGGGAGAACGATAGAGTACATGCGTGTCTCAGTCACAGACCGATGCAATCTGCGCTGTATTTACTGCATGCCGGAGACCGGCGTGCACTGTGTACCGCACAGCGAGATCCTGACTTTTGATGAGATCGCCAGAGTGTGCGGGATCGGTTCCGGGCTGGGGATACGGAAGATCAAGCTGACCGGAGGAGAGCCGCTGGTCCGCAGAGGACTGCCGGAGCTTGTGAAGATGCTGAAAGACCTGCCGGGAATCGAGCAGGTCACACTGACTTCGAACGGAATACTGCTGAAAGAACAGCTTGGAAATCTGGTCGCAGCGGGACTGGATGCAGTGAACATCAGCATCGATACTCTGGATCAGGAAGAGTATCGCAGGATCACGCGGATCGGAGATATTGCAGATGCAGCGGCAGGGCTTGAGGCTGCTGTGGCATGCGGAAAGCTCCGCGTAAAAATAAACTGCGTTCCGCTTAGAGACGTCAGTCCTGATACGTATATAAAGCTTGCTCTGCTGGCAAGAGATAAAAATGTGGATGTGCGTTTTATAGAAATGATGCCGATCGGATTTGGCAAAGAGTTTGCCGGAAGAAGCGGCGGGGAGATTGTCGGAGTGCTGCGGGAACAGTACGGCGAACCGGAAATCTATAACAAAAAGATCGGAAACGGTCCGGCGGAGTACTTTTCTTTTCCGGGCTTCAAAGGAAAAATCGGTCTGATCAGTGCCGTATCCCATCAGTTCTGCAGTACATGCAACAGAGTCAGGCTGACTTCGGAAGGCGCGCTGAAACTGTGCCTTCAGTATAATACAGCAGTGGATCTGAGGAGCCTGCTGAGAAGCGGCGCGGATGACGATCTGATCAGAGAGACGATGAGGCGTGCCATATATGAGAAGCCGGCATGCCATCATTTTGACAATGCAGTTCCCGGGCAGAGTGATGACGCGTCTGAATGGCAGGAGAAAATAGAGACCAGGGAAATGTCACAGATCGGAGGATGACTGAGGAGACGCCGGGAAAAGGAATTGCAGACAGGAGAGATATGAAAAACAGATTCAGAGTGATTTCTCTTATAATGTGCGCTGCTGTTCTTCTGGGAGCATGCGAAAGCACAGCTTCTGAGGAGAAGGGCGCATCCGGAGAAAGCAGGATTTACGAGACGGAAGACGGGACTTATTATACGTTTCAGGATGTGGAGGGAAACAGCTATGACGCTCCCCTCCTTGATAATGTCCCGAGATGCAGCTACAATTTGGATTATCTGAAAACAGACGAAGAGACTGGTTTTAAGAGTTATGAGGACGAAGAAAACGGCGTTTCCGCCCGCCTGGGGATCGATGTATCTGAGTTTCAGGGCGAAGAGATCGACTGGGAGCAGGTAAAGGACAGCGGTATTGAGTTTGTGATTGTGCGTCTCGGCTACCGGGCATACGGAGAGAACGGAGAGCTTGTTCTTGATGCAATGTTTGAGAAGAATATGGAAGGAGCGCTTGCCGCGGGCCTGCAGGTCGGAGCCTATTTTTTCTCCCAGGCAATCTCCGGGGCAGAGGCAGTAGAAGAAGCGGAATTTGTTCTCAAACATCTGGCCCCTTATGACATTGACGGTCCGGTCATCTGCGACACGGAGGAGATCAGGTTTGATACGGCGCGAACCGATGAGAACACCCCGCAGGAGTTTACCAATTACTGCAAAGTGTTCTGTGATACGGTGGAACATGCCGGGTATGATTCCATGATCTACTCGAATATGAAGTGGATGGCGTATTCACTGGATATGGAAGAACTGGCAGAGTATGATTTCTGGTATGCAGATTATCATGATACCCCGCAGTGCCCTTATGATTATAAAATCTGGCAGTACACAGAGAACGGCACCGTGCCGGGAATTAATACAAATGTGGATCTAAATTTATGGTTTCAGGAGGAATAAGAAATGAAGTGGAATAAATTCCGGTTAAAGACAACAACAGAGGCTGAAGATATTGTCAGCAGCATGCTGATGGATCTGGGGATTCAGGGAGTGGAAATCGAAGATAAGATTCCGCTGACACAGGCAGATAAAGAGCAGATGTTTGTGGATATTCTTCCTGAGATTGAGAGCGATGACGGCGTGGCCTATCTGAGTTTCTATCTGGAACCGGAAGAAGATAAGGAAAAAGTGCTTGCAGATATCCGTCGGGAGCTGGCTGATATGTCTGCCTATGTGGATGTGGGCGAGTGCGTGATCGAGGAGTCCGAGACAGAAGATGTGGACTGGGTAAATAACTGGAAGCAGTATTTTCATCAGTTCTATGTAGATGATATTCTGATTATACCGTCCTGGGAAGATGTAAAACCTGAAGATGAGGACAAGATGGTGATCCATATTGATCCGGGTACTGCCTTCGGTACGGGAATGCATGAGACAACACAGCTGTGTATCCGTCAGCTGAGAAAATATGTGACAGAAGGATGCAGGATTCTGGATGTTGGATGCGGAAGCGGAATTCTGGGCATGCTTGCACTGAAATTCGGAGCGGGATATTCTGTGGGCACGGATCTTGATCCCTGCGCGATTGATGCCACGAAGGAAAATATGGAAGTGAACGGAATATCAGAAGATCAGTATGAAGTAATGATCGGCAATATTATTGATGACAAAGAGGTTCAGGATAAGGTCGGCTATGAGTGCTATGATATCGTGGCGGCAAATATCCTGGCAGATGTCCTTGTGCAGTTGACGCCGGTGATTGTAAATCAGCTCAAACCAGGTGCCATCTACATTACGAGCGGTATTATTGACGATAAAGAACAGACTGTGACAGACGCGGTGAAAGCAGCAGGACTCGAGGTGCTTGATGTTACTTATCAGGGAGAGTGGGTCTGCGTGACTGCGCGCAAAAACGCGTAGAAAGGAATGCATATATGCAGAAGTTTTTTGCAGACATTTCCAATATAGTGGATGGCAGAATCCATCTGGAGGGGCCTGATGTAAACCACATTAAAAACGTACTCCGGATGAAGCCCGGGGAGGATATCCGGGTGAGTGACGGCAGAGGGAAAACGTATCTCTGCTGTATTGCCGGTTATGAGGACGGAAAAGCTCTTCTGGATATTTTAAAAGAGCTGGATACAGATACCGAGCTTCCCTCGGAAATCGTTCTGTTCCAGGGATTGCCAAAAGGGGATAAGATGGATCTGATCGTCCAGAAGGCAGTGGAACTCGGGGCAGCCCGCATCGTGCCATTTGCCGCGAAACGTTCGATTGTGAAACTGGACAAAAAGAAAGAAGAAAAGAAGCAGGCGCGATGGCAGGCGATTGCCAAAGGGGCTGCGGAGCAGTCCGGAAGAGAAATTGTACCGGAAGTCGGACATCTTCTTTCCTATGCGGAAGCGCTCAGGGAAGCGTCCGGGCTGGATGTTGTTCTGATTCCCTACGAGCTGGAAGAAGGGATGGAAGAGACAGCGAGCGTGATATCTTCAATAAAGCCGGGACAGTCGGTCGGTGTGTTTATCGGACCGGAAGGCGGATTCGAGGAGGATGAGATTGCGGCGGCAAGAGAAGCGGGAGCACGCATTATCACTCTCGGGAAACGGATTCTCCGTACGGAGACGGCGGGCCTGACCACGCTGTCCATATTGATGTATCATTTGGAAAGCGGACGTCATAGTTTATAAATAAGAATAAAAGTAAGGGAATGTGAATATGGAAGTTTATCTTGACAATTCTGCCACAACCATGTGCTATCCGGATGTGGGAGAACTTGTATACAAAGTGATGTGCCAGGATTACGGCAATCCTTCGTCCATGCACAAAAAAGGAGTGCAGGCAGAGCACTATATACGGGATGCAAAAGAAACGATAGCCCGGCTGCTGAAGGTAAATGCAAAAGAGCTCATCTTCACATCCGGCGGAACGGAGAGTGATAATCTCGCGCTGATCGGCTGTGCAAGGGCGAACCGGCGGAACGGGAATCATCTGATCACGACATCGATCGAGCATCCTGCTATCCTGAATACAATGAGGTACCTGGAGGAGGAAGAGGGATTCCGCGTGACCTATCTGCCAGTGGATGAATACGGAAGAGTGAAACTGGATGCGCTGAAAGAGGCGCTGTGCCCGGAGACGATTCTTGTGTCGATCATGTATGTGAATAATGAGGTCGGAACCGTCCAGCCGGTACAGGAAGCGGTAAAGATCGCCAAACAGTATAAGCCATCGATCCTCTTTCACACAGACGCGGTGCAGGGATACGGGAAATACCGCATCTATCCGAAGCGGATGGGGATTGATATGCTTTCGGCAAGCGGACATAAGATCCACGGTCCGAAGGGAGTCGGATTCCTCTATGTGGACAGCAAGGTGAAGATCCATCCGGTCATCTTTGGCGGCGGACAGCAGAAGGATATGCGTTCCGGAACGGAGAATGTTCCGGGGATTGCAGGGCTTGGGCTGGCGTCCAGGATGATCTACCAGGATATGGAGATGAAAAATGCTCTGATGCGTGAGCTGAAGGAATACTTTATAGAAGAGATATCAGGAATCGGACAGACGAAAGTGCACGGGCTCACGGATGAGGGAAGCGCGCCGCACATTGTGAGTGTGGGGATCGCGGGAGTCCGCAGCGAAGTGCTGCTCCATGCGCTGGAAGACAAAGGAATCTATGTGTCTTCCGGTTCCGCGTGCGCGTCCAATCATCCGGCTGTGAGCGGTGTCCTGAAAGGGATCGGAGCCGCGAGAGAATATCTGGATGCGACACTTCGGTTCAGCATGTCTGAGTTTACAACGAAAGAAGAAATTGACTATACGCTGGAAACACTATATAATGTAATACCGATGCTTCGGAAATACACACGTCATTAACGTACGGTAAGGAGAGAATCATGAGATTTCATTCGTTTTTGATAAAATATGGAGAGATTGGCATTAAGGGAAAGAACCGCTATATGTTCGAAGATGCGCTTGTGCGCCAGATCCGGTTCGCCCTTAAAGACGTTGACGGAGAGTTCCTTGTTCACAAATGCCACGGCAGAGTCTATGTGGACTGTGAGGGTGAATATGATTATGAAGAGACCGTGGACGCTCTGAAAAAAGTGTTCGGCATTGTCGGCATATGCCCGGTGGTGAGAAAACAGGTCAAAGCAATCGAAGAACTGAAGAAAGATGTTGTTGAATATGTGGGACAGATGTACCCGGAAGGCAATCAGACATTCAAGGTGGAAGCGCGGCGTGCAAACAAGAGATACCCCATGAATTCCATGGAGATCAACTGTGAACTTGGAGAGGCTGTGCTCGACGCTTATCCGGAGATGAAAGTGGATGTGCATCACCCGGATGTGCGCCTGAATGTAGAGATCAGGGAAGAAGTCTATATCTATTCTGAGATTATCCCGGGACCGGGAGGCATGCCGGTGGGAACAAACGGAAGCGCCATGCTGCTTCTTTCCGGCGGAATCGACAGCCCGGTTGCAGGCTATATGATCGCAAAGCGCGGCGTAGAGCTCGAGGCGGTTTATTTTCATGCGCCTCCGTACACAAGCGAGCGCGCCAAGGAAAAAGTTGTTGATCTGGCAAAACTGGTGTCAGCGTATGCCGGACCGATCAAACTCCATATTGTAAACTTTACGGATATTCAGTTATATATTTATGAGAAGTGTCCGCATGATGAGCTCACAATCATTATGCGCAGATACATGATGCGCATTGCAGAGCATTTCGCGAAGAAAGACGGATGTCTCGGACTGATCACAGGGGAAAGTATCGGGCAGGTGGCGAGCCAGACCATGCAGAGCCTTGCTGCGACCAATGCCGTATGCACCCTTCCGGTTTACCGTCCGCTGATCGGTTTTGACAAAAAGGATATCGTGGAGATTTCAGAGAAGATCGACACGTATGAAGTTTCCATACAGCCGTATGAAGACTGCTGTACAATATTCGTGGCAAAACATCCGGTTACAAAGCCGAACGTTGAACGGATAGCGAAATCTGAGCTGAATCTGACAGAGAAGATTGAAGAACTCATGGAGAAAGCCCTGGAGACAGTGGAGATCATTACTGTCGGGAAAGAGTAAAAAACAATAAAAAAGCTGCCTCCAAAAGAGACAGCTTTTTATGTGAGTCATAACTATTATTTGATAATGTAGGAATCCAGAGCTGCAAGGATCTCATCAACGTTTCCGTCAGCGTGAATATTGAGATCAATCGGTTTGGAAAGATCCAGACTAAAGATTCCCATGATTGATTTGGCATCTATAACATATCTTCCGGATACTAAATCGAAGTCATTGTCATACTTTGTAATCTCGTTTACAAAAGATTTTACTTTGTCGATTGAGTTTAATGAAATCTGTACGGTTTTCATTTTAAAAAATCCCTCCTTGAATCATACATTAAAGTAAGGCTTTCGCCTATGTATATTCTACGAGATGAGGTCATAAAAGTCAAGAAACAATAGAGAAAAAGAGGTAATTTTATGAGCAAGAAAGCGGCGCTGCACAACCTGGGATGCAAAGTAAACGCCTATGAAACAGAAGCCATGCAGGAAATGCTGGAAGCAGCAGGATACGAGATTGTCCCCTTTAAAGAGGGCGCTGATATCTATATTATCAACACCTGCACGGTGACCAATATTGCAGACAGAAAATCTCGTCAGATGATACACCGGGCAAGGAAAATGAATCCCGGTGCAGTTGTTGTTGCAGCCGGATGCTATGTACAGGCGCAGGACGGGAAAGAGATTGATCCATGTATTGATATCGTGATCGGAAACAACCATAAGAAAGACTTGCTCCGGATTCTGGACGAGTATGAGAAAAAGCGGAAAAATCGCACGGCAGACCATGCGGCTGAGAATTGCGGTCCGGTAAAGGAAACAGATCGTGAGATAGAGGATATCGGAAAGACAAAAGAATACGAGGCGCTTCATCTGACAAAAACAGGGGAGCATACCCGTGCATATATTAAAGTTCAGGACGGGTGCAATCAGTTCTGCAGCTACTGTATTATCCCCTATGCAAGAGGAAGAGTAAGGAGCAGGCAGCTGGATGACGTGGTGGAAGAAGTGAGCGCGCTTGCGGCGAACGGCTACCGGGAAGTGGTGCTGACCGGAATTCATCTGAGCTCATATGGAGTAGATTTCGACGGGGAGCGGCATCTGCTGGATCTGATCCGCGCAGTACATGAGATCGACGGGATCGCGCGGATCCGTCTCGGGTCTCTTGAACCGGGAATTGTGACGGAAGAGTTCGCGGAAGAGATCAGCCGGATGCCCAAGATGTGCCCGCACTTCCATCTGTCGCTTCAAAGCGGGTGTGATGCCACGTTAAAGCGGATGAACCGGAGATATACGAGCGCGGAATACTATGAGAAGTGCGAAATCCTCAGAAAATATTTCGGCAATCCGGCGCTGACCACAGATGTCATTGTAGGATTCCCGGGTGAGACAGAAGAAGAGTTTCAGGAGTCAATGGCCTTCGTGGATAAGGTGCGTTTTTATGAGACTCATATCTTCAAATATTCGAGAAGAGAAGGCACGAAGGCTGCAGCCATGAAGGAACAGGTTGACGAGCAGATCAAGGCTGCAAGAAGCGCTGCGATGATCGAACTCGGAGAGCGCAGACGGCGCGAGTATGAGGAGAGTTTCATCGGAAAAGAAGCGGAAGTTCTCGTTGAGGAGGACGCTGTGATCGATGGAAAAATCATGCAGATCGGGCATACAAAGGAATATATGAAAATTGCACTAGAAAGAAATGAAAATCTCAGAAATTGTATTGTAAAAGTGCAAATTGAAAATGATTCACGAATTATACATTGAATTTTGAAGGGGATTATATTAGAATTGTAGATAGGGATTTTGGGTCTGCCCAGAGAAAGCAGACAACATTGCGGAAGCGGAAAAGAACGCTTCTTTATTGCATAAATTATACAGCGAAGGAGGAACATTAAGATGAGTGATCTGAGCAACACACAATTCTTTCAGGTGGAGCCTGGTCCGCAGATCTCGGCAAAAGATATACTTGAGATCGTTTTTAAGGCGCTGAAAGAAAAGGGTTACAATCCGGTCAATCAGATTGTCGGATATATCATGTCGGGAGATCCCACATATATCACAAGTTATAATGGCGCGAGAAGCCTGGTTATGAAAGTGGAAAGGGACGAATTGGTCGAAGAGCTGTTAAAGGCGTATATTGAACACAATTCCTGGGAATAATTTCTGATATGAGGATCATGGGACTTGATTATGGCACGAAGACTGTCGGGGTTGCGATCAGCGATGCCCTCGGTCTTACAGCTCAGGCAATAGAGACGATTAAACGCAAAGAAGAAAACAAACTGCGTCGTACCTGCGCGCGGATCGAAGAACTGGTGGCAGCGTATGATGTTGAGAAGATTGTACTTGGTTTTCCGAAACACATGAATAATGATATCGGGGAGCGGGCTGAAAAGTCACTGGAGTTTCGGGATATGCTTCACAGAAGGACCGGACTTGAGATTATTATGTGGGACGAGAGGCTTACTACGGTAGAGGCGGAGCGCACATTGATCGAGAGCGGTGTGAGACGGGAAAACCGTAAGAAGCATATTGACCAGATCGCCGCGGTTTTTATTCTGCAGGGATATCTGGATATGCTGCATATGAAAAAGGCTGAAGAGAACGCAGCCGGACTGATGCAGGCGAGATGAGTGATAAGGGGCGTTTTATATGGAAAAAGTAAAGTTTGCATTTGCAGACGGCAGCGGGGAAGATGAATTCTTCGTACTTGAAGAGACGATGATAAACGGAAGCACGTACATACTTGTGACGGATTCCGAGGATGATGAGGCGGAATGCCTGATCCTCAAAGACTCCGGAGTGCAGGGACAGGGCGACAGCGTTTACGAGATCGTCGAAGATGAAACAGAGCTTCTGGCAGTGTCAAAAGTGTTTGAAGAACTGCTTGAGGACGTGAATATAGAAATGTAAGATCTTCGGATTTTTACAATAGATTTACTTACTGCGGGGAGACGAAAAGACGCGGATGGAACAGAAGAAAACAGAGGAACTGCTGAAGGCGCGGCTGAAAGAGAAAGGACTGAAAGTGACCAATCAGAGACTGATGGTGCTCTCGGTTCTGGAACAGAACAGCGGCAGGCATATGACGGCAGAGGATATTTATGAGCTTGTTTCAGAGGATTATCCGGAAATAGGACTGGCGACGGTATACCGTACGCTGCAGCTTTTATGGGATATGCAGCTTGTTGACAGGCTCAACCTGGATGATGGGTGTGTAAGATATGAGATCGGACACCTTTTGAAGGGAGATGCAAAGCATAACCATCATCATCTCATATGCAGGGAATGCAACAGGGTGATTCCTTTTGGCGATGATCTTTTGGATGATCTGGAGCGCCATATCGAGGAGGCCACCGGATTCCATGTTCTGGATCATGAACTTAAATTTTTTGGCCTGTGCAGAGAATGCATGGAAAAAGTAAAATAATGTTTTCCTTTTTATAAGCAGCTGAGACACTGCTGTTCTTTTTGTGCCCGGAAGTAAAGTGATACATAAAATATGATGGAGGTGTTTATTGGTTGAAAAAAGAAAAGAAAGGAAAACTACGTATCATACCGCTGGGAGGACTTGAACAGATCGGTATGAATATCACTGCCTTTGAATATGAGGACAGTATTGTTGTCGTTGACTGCGGACTTGCGTTCCCGGAGGACGACATGCTCGGAATCGATCTCGTGATTCCGGATGTAACGTATTTGAAAGATAATGCGTCAAAAGTGAAGGGATTTGTGATTACCCATGGTCATGAAGATCATATCGGAGCGCTGCCGTATGTGTTAAAAGAGATCAATATCCCGATCTATACGACGAAGCTTACAATGGGAATCATAGACAATAAATTAAAAGAACACAATCTTCTGCGCAGTACAAAGCGCAAGATTGTTCAGCACGGACAGTCAATCAATCTGGGAAAATTCCGGATTGAATTTATCAAGACAAACCACAGTATCCAGGATGCATCAGCGCTTGCGATTTATTCGCCTGCGGGAGTTGTGGTGCATACGGGAGACTTTAAAGTAGATTATACGCCGGTATTTGGTGACGCGATTGATCTGCAGAGATTCGCAGAGATCGGGAAAAAGGGCGTACTTGCGCTGATGTCAGACAGTACGAATGCGGAGAGAAGAGGATTTACTCAGTCTGAGCGCACAGTGGGAATTACATTTGACCATATTTTTGCGGAACATCAGAATACCCGTCTCATCATCGCTACATTCGCTTCCAATGTGGACCGTGTGCAGCAGATTATTAATTCCGCATACAAATACGGCAGAAAAGTAGTTGTGGAAGGCCGGAGCATGGTAAATATCATTTCTATTGCATCTGAGCTGGGCTATCTGAATGTGCCGGAGCACACTCTGATTGAGATTGATGAGATGAAGAACTATCCTCCCGAAAAGATGGTGCTTATTACAACAGGAAGCCAGGGAGAATCCATGGCGGCTCTGTCCCGTATGGCCGCGGATGTTCACAGAAAGGTGACGATTCAGCCGAACGATACGATTATATTCAGTTCCAACCCGATTCCGGGAAATGAGAAGTCCGTTTCCCGCGTGATCAATGAGCTGTCGGCAAAAGGCGCAGAGGTTATCTTCCAGGATACACATGTTTCCGGACATGCCTGCCAGGAGGATCTGAAGCTGATCTATTCCCTTGTGAAACCGAAATACGCAATCCCGGTTCACGGCGAGTACCGTCATCTGAAAGCGAATGCAGAGATCGCAAAATCACTGGGAATACCGAAGGAAAACGTATTCATTATTCAGTCCGGAGATGTGCTTGAGCTGGATGACGATTCGGCAAAAGTTGTCGATAAAGTTCATACAGGAGCAGTGCTCGTGGATGGACTCGGAGTCGGTGATGTCGGAAATATCGTTCTTCGCGACAGACAGCATCTGGCAGAGGATGGAATTATTATTGTTGTACTCACACTGGAACGCAGAACAAACCGCCTGCTGGCAGGACCGGATATCGTATCCCGCGGTTTCGTCTATGTGAGAGAGTCCGAGCAGCTGATGGAAGATGCAAGAAGAGCTGTATCAGATGCACTGGATAAATGTCTGACCGGGCGACATACGGACTGGAACAAGATCAAGCTTGTCATCCGTGACGCGATGAATGACTATATCTGGAAAAAGACAAAGAGAAAACCTATGGTGATTCCGATCATTATGGATGTGGATATCTAAAAAGGAGAATTCATGGACTGCCGGTCCGCAGCCTGACATTATCATCAGTCTGCAGACCGGCAGGACTGTGTAGATGAAAAAGATATGATAGTAGATGAACGTATCGTAACATTCATCAATTCGCTGGATACAAAAAACAGAGAAATACTGGAGATAATTGAGCAGGAAGCACGGGAGGCCCACGTGCCGATTATCCGCAGAGAAATGCAGAGCTTTCTCAAGGTTCTCCTGATGCTGAAAAAACCTATGCGCATTCTGGAAGTCGGAACTGCCGTAGGTTTCTCTGCATTATTGATGAGTGATTACGCTCCGGAAGGATGCAGGATAACTACAATAGAAAATTATGAAAAACGGATTCCCATTGCCCGGGAGAATTTCAGACGTGCCGGGCGGGAATCGCAGATTGAACTGATAGAGGGAGATGCTTCAGAAGTGCTGAAGACGCTGGAAGGTTCCTATGATTTTGTCTTTATGGATGCGGCAAAGGGGCAGTATATCCATTATCTTCCCAGTGTGCTCCGGCTGCTGGCGGAGGGCGGATGCCTTGTCTCCGACAATGTGATGCAGGATGGAGATGTGATTGAATCCCGGTTTGCGGTGGAGCGGAGAAACCGGACGATCCACGCGCGGATGCGGGATTATCTCTATGAGCTGAAACATAATGAAGAACTTGTTACTTCAATCATACCACTGGGCGATGGGGTGGCGGTCAGTGTGAAACAGAGAGGACAGTATTGAAAGAGAGGAAGGAAAGATGAGCAGACATCCTGAATTACTGATTCCCGCGAGCAGCCTTGAGGTGCTCAAGACCGCAGTAGTTTTCGGCGCGGACGCCGTGTATATTGGCGGGGAAGCATTCGGCCTGCGGGCAAAAGCGAAGAATTTCTCCATGGAGGAGATGAAAGAGGGAATTGAATTCGCCCATGAGCATGACGTGAAAGTCTATGTGACCGCGAATATCCTTGCCCATAATGACGATCTTGAAGGAGTCAGGGAATATTTTAACGAATTGAAGGAAATCAAACCTGACGCTCTGATCATCGCAGATCCGGGTGTGTACGATATCGCCATGGAGATCTGCCCTGAGATCGAGCGTCATATCAGCACGCAGGCAAACAACACAAATTACGGAACTTATAATTTCTGGTATCGCCAGGGGGCGAGCCGTGTTGTATCCGCAAGGGAGCTTTCTCTTAAGGAAATTAAGGAGCTTCGCGCACATATTCCCGAGGATCTTGAGATCGAGACATTCATCCATGGCGCAATGTGCATCTCCTATTCCGGACGCTGCCTGCTCAGCAATTACTTTACCGGGAGAGATGCCAACCGGGGAGCGTGCACCCATCCATGCCGCTGGAAGTACGCTGTGGTGGAGGAGACAAGACCGGGAGAGTACATGCCTGTTTATGAGAATGAACGGGGAACTTATATTTTTAACTCAAAGGATCTGTGTATGATCGAGTATATTCCGGATCTGATTGACGCTGGAATCGACAGTTTCAAAATCGAGGGAAGGATGAAGACGGCTCTCTATGTTGCAACGGTTGCCAGGACTTACCGGAGAGCCATTGACGATTATCAGAAAGATCCGGAACTGTACCGGAAGAATATGCCATGGTATCTGGACCAGATCTCAAATTGTACGTACCGTCAGTTTACAACAGGCTTCTTCTTTGGAAAACCGGATGAGAATACACAGATCTATGACAGCAATACGTATAATAAAGAATACACTTATCTTGGAATTGTAAATGAAGTGAAAGACGGCCTGTGCCGGATCGAACAGCGCAATAAATTCTCTGTCGGCGAGATGATCGAGATCATGAAGCCGGACGGCGAGAACGTGGAAGTGCAGGTAAAGAGAATCCTGAATGAAGACGGAGAAGAGCAGGAGAGCGCACCGCACTCAAAGCAGGTGCTATGGGTGGAGCTGGAGCAGGCACCGGACAGATACGATATCCTCCGCCGCAAAGATGCGGAATGATCTGTCTTTCTCCCGCAGATAAAATAATATATTGGGTGACAAACGTACGCCGGCATACAGGTATCCCTCGCGGACACGCTTCCGCTCGGGCCGCAGACGCAGCGGTACATAAGATCGCAAAATACGCGATCTAAGTACCGGCGCTGCTCTACGGTCCTTGAGGGACACCTGTATGCCGACTTGTCTGTTCCTGCCGGTAATTATTTTTATTGGGAAGGAAAGAAGATTTTTCCGAAAAACAAATTCGAAGGTGTTCTAAGCCGTCAATTGCATACAGAAAGCCTCCGGGAAAACTTACATACTTTCTACACACTTCCGGTAATCTGTTCTTTCCGGCTTGATGAATCAAGTCTCAGGGGAGGGATATCATAGCGCAAAACCGTTCCGCTCTACCTCGACTGTTGGAATGTCTGTAACTCAAAATGAGATCCGCGTGCAAAGGCACTTGGATCTCATTTTTCTAACAAAAGATACTGTGGCAGACGAATTATTAATTTGCAAGGAAAATATCTGCTGTTTTGTCGCTTTTGCAGATTTTTTTCAGTTTTTTCTCCGCAAGGCTCATTTTAAGCGAATTGACCGCGCGGGCGTTCTGCTTGCAGACGCGCATACATTTCATGCAGCCGATACATTTGTCTGTCTCGGTCTTTTTCGGATCTTTGATCGGAATCGCTCCCGTGGGACAGACTTTCGCGCAGGCGCCGCACAGCGTGCACATGGCTGCCGCAGCTTTCGGAAACAGAGCGTTTTTCCCGTATTTATGGTAGGGAGAATTGCCCGGCACTCTGGTTTCCAGATGGTCAAAAGAGGCTTCTTTCTTCAGAAGGCGATTCAATTCAACTCCGTATTCCGCGGCGGATTTCAGATCAGTCTTGTTGGGGCGTCTGGCACCGATGGAAGGCACGATGGAATGCTCGGTCGGGAAAGCGGCGGCACCGATTACTTTGAAACCGCGCTTTTCCACTTCTGTTTTCAGTTCTAGAAGAGCATCGTCGAATTCGCGGCATCCGTATGTAGCGACAAGAGCAGCGGGGGTATTATTTCCGCTGATGTTATCAAGGTATTCCATAAATGTGGCCGGAACACGCCCGTAGTAGACCGGGATTCCGAAGAGGGCAAAATCATTTGAAGCAAATTTCAGAACCGGCTTCTTTTCCTTGAAAACCGAAAAATCAAAAGAGACAGATTTCAGATCGATACTGCGGGCGGTCTCCATAATGATTTTACGTGTGGCGCCTGTCGGGCTGAAGTAAACCAGTTTCAATTCATTCATCTTCATAAAGCAAAACTCCTTTGTAATATAGCAGAATATATTAATGATATCACACGGGGACAGAAAATGCACGGAAATAGAGAGAATAAATGGAGAATATGCTTGAAATTTTTGTATTATGAGTTATAATACAAGCAATACATAAGATGAGAAAAGAAAAGCGGACAATATATGGAATCATCCGGATTCCGGACAGCTGATTCGGACAGGAAGGAGGAAGCAGGTTATGATATTAAAGATTGACATGTCGGGAGCGATTCCGATCTACGTGCAGATCCGGAATGAAATCGTCAAGGGAATCGGGAAAGGGGATGTCTCAGCCGGAGAGAATCTGCCGACGGTGCGTCAGCTTGCTTCCGAACTGGGGATCAACACCATGACGGTGAGCAAGGCGTATCAGCTTCTGAAATCAGAGGGATTTATTGAGACGGACCGGAGAAAAGGCGCTGTGGTAAAAGGCACGCATGAACTGAAAGGGAGCCTGGAAGGCCTCTACAGAGAAAAACTGGAAGGAGAACTGGAACTGCTGAGCGCGGAGGCAAAACTCCGGGGACTGGATAAACAGGAATTCATCGATCTCTGCGCATCGGCATTTGCAGGTATGGAGGTGTGACATGATGTTAATGTTCTGGATATTCGCATTGACGGATCTGTTCGTTGCGGGAATATTTTATGCGGTATACGGGGGCAAGAGAAAATACGCGGAAGGGATGCTGCTTGGCGTGCACATTCCTCAGAGCGCTGCAGACAGCGAGGAAGTCAAGGTATTTATGGAGAGATACCGGAAGAATACGAAGCGGTTCTACCTGTGGAACGGACTGGCAGGCGTTGCGGTCTGCTTCCTGAATTTCTGGTATTTATCTGTGTTTATGATTGTTTGGAGTGTCTGGCTTGTAGAGTTCTGCGCAGGCGCCATTTACCTGCTGTGCAGGACACACAGAAAGCTCTATGACCTTAAGGTGGAGCGGGGCTGGGTTGGAAGCGCAGGAAGCCGGATTATGGCAGTGGACACAAAAGTGGCTGCCCAAAACGGGAAAATGGGGCTGTCGCCCTGGTGGCATCTTCTGTTTCTCGCGCTGATCCTGATATCCTTCCTAGATCCCGGGGTGCGGCGCTATCTGCAGACTTCGGAGGATGGCTGGACGTTTCCGCTGATCGGGATCCTGGTATGCGTGGGGTTCGGTATTCTTCACTTCACAATTATGAGGACGAGGAACCGGATATACAGCGAAGATTCCGAGTTAAACGTGGCGGTAAACCGGATGCAGAAGACCCTCTGGTCATGGGCAATGGTGGTCAGCAGTCTGACCAATGCAGCTGCATATCTTGTTGTGGCATCTTATATGGGAAACCATAACTGGCTGAATAATACAACGTATGCGATCTATATTGTTCTGCAGACTCTGCCCGGGGGCTGGATGATCGGAAGCTTCTTGTATATGCGGTATAAGAAAGAGAAGATGCTGGAGAAAAATGAGGAGCCGCTTTACATTGACGACGATGTCTATTGGAAAAACGGCTGGTACTATAACCCTTCAGATAAACGGTTCTTCGTGCAGGACTGGGCGTGTTCGTGGAATTACACCACCAATATGGCGAAAACCGGAGCGAAAATCTTCACCGGAGCCGCAGTTGTACTGACAGCCGGATGTCTTATCTGGGTGTGTGTACTGATGTGGAAGATTGATTTTACGCCCATTGAGCTGACGCAAAAGAATGGGTATGTGCAGATTACGTCCGGGTATTCGGATCTGACGATTTCATCTGATGAGATAGAGAGTGTGGAAGTGCTCGATTCGGTTCCGGAAGACAGGTATAATCGGATCAACGGAAGTGATGACAGCAGGCAGCTCCTCGGGAAATTCAAAGGCCGTGAGACGGGAAAGTGCAGAATGTATCTCTACGTGGGATATGAGCCGATCCTTGCGATTCAGACAGAGAAGTACGGTCCGGTGTATGTGAACAGCAAGAGTCCGGGAGAAGTGGAGGAGTGGTGTGAGAAAATTACTCAGATGATGGAGTAAAACAAAAGGAAAAGATGTGAAAGTGAAGCAGTTCAGCCATGGAATTATCCATGGCTGAACGATTATAGCTGAATAACTATAGCTGAACTGTTATGCAGTAAGCGTTTTCCTCATCCAGATATGCGGACAATCTTCGTCCAGATCCTCTTCTCCGTATGCAGCGTATCCCTGCTTTTCATAAAATCCTTTTGCGGAAATCTGGGCGTGCAGCCGGATCGTGTTTCCGTGGAGAGCTGCAGCCGCATTCTCGGCGGCACGCAGAACTTCTGCGCCAAGCCCTCTGCTGCGGTATGGTTTCATGACCGCGATTCTGCCGACAATATAGTCACCGGGGGTATCCCCCGGGAAAAAGCGGCAGACAGCGACCGGAGTTTCCCCGTCGAAGAGAACAATATGTCTGGCGAGATGATCTGTCTCGTCGAATTCCTGAACAAAGCCCTGCTCGTCCATGAAGACAGCGCGGCGGATCATGGCGGCTTCTTCAGGCAGGGTGTCATAAACTTTTGAAATCATAAGATGTCGAATTCCTTTCTGAACTGTATACTAAAATGTTTTTAGAAAATTATATTTATCATATCAGAATTAAAAGAAAAAATGAAGTCAGCAGGGAAAAACTGCGAAAAACAATCCGCAGTTGTAAAACAGGCATCTTTGGAGTATAATAGCTATAGAGTTAAGAAGATAGTTAACCTGGGATGTGCGACAACCCTGTAATTTTGAACCTACATTATTTTGAAAGGGATTCCTATATTTCTGTAATATGTCAGGCCTCCGTTATGCAGTGGACGACAAAAAAACAGATGCGGTTGCCCACCTAGCTGTGGCTAGGACTCAAAATACAGGACCGGCATTTTGGGGGACTACTAAAGATAAAGGCGGTCGTCTTGGACGGCCGCTTTTTTCCAATGTTCAGACATCATGGTGTTCAGCGTACAGATTAACAGCAGAAAGTAAAAATCATGCAGATCATCGGTATCTGCTGTCCTTAAAAGGGGATAGAGATGAAGAAGATAAATAATCTGAAACGACAGGCAGTCCGGATCGCGGAAACAATTGGTTCACATCATACAGGTGCCTATGCAGCGCAGGCAGCTTATTTTTTTGTGCTGTCTCTGATACCGATTTTCCTTCTTCTTATATCGATGATTCAGTATACGCCTGTGACTCAGCATGATCTGATGGAGGCGGCGCGGCGTGTGTTCCCGGATTCGGTTTCATCTGTGATCTGTACGATTGTCATTCAGATCTATACAAAATCAAGCTATGTTATTCCGGTTACGGTTATTGTGGCGCTCTGGTCTGCGGGAAGAGGAGTGCTTTCTGTCACTTCCGGACTGAACTGTATCTATGAAAACACGGAGACGCGGAATTATTTCTATCTGCGCCTGAGAGCCTCGGTCTATACGGTGATCTTTCTTCTGGCAATCATGCTTTCTCTTGTGCTTTCTGTTTTTGGAAACAGTATCAGTATGATGGTGTACGCACATGTGCCTTTTTTGAGTAAGGTGGTTGATTTTATTATACGGATCCGTACATTCGTGACACTGCTTGTGCTGACCGTGTTCTGGGATCTGGTTTACAAATTTCTTCCAAACCGGACGCACACGTCTAAGACAACGCTGAGAAAACAGCTGCCGGGAGCAGTATTTACAGCCTGCGGCTGGCTTCTGATTTCATTCATCTTTTCCATATATCTGGATATTTTTACCGGATTTATGGATATGTACGGAAGTATGACGACTATTGTTCTGATTATGCTCTGGCTTTACGGATGTATGTATATTATCCTTCTGGGCGGGGAACTCAATGCTCTGCTGGAAAAATATTACAGGAAATAGATGACGTTTCTAAGGAGTAGCCACATGCTGCAAATCGCAATCTGTGATGATGAACAAGATACAGTTCAGGAGAACAAAAAAACAGCGGAAGAATGCCTTTGTCAGTGTAAAACAGCCGGGAAAATCCTGACTTATACTACAAGCGCCAATCTGCTCTGGGATATTACAGAGGATCATTTTTATTACTTCGCACATTGAGTATGCCATAGATGCATTTGAGCTGTCTGTTTTTCGTTATGTGCCGAAACAGGATATGGACAGAAGGCTTCCCTCTGCCATAAAGGATGCGGTCAGACTGATTGCGCTGGAAGAAGGCAAGGTGTATACGATACAGACGAGCAGCCGTCTGGAAAAGATTCCTTATAAAGAAATTCTCTATATCGAACGGGAAGGAAAGAATGCCAGGATCATTACAGGAAATGGAGAAAGCCGGGTTCGGAAGAGCCTGCAGCAGGTCTATGAAGAGCTGGGGGCGGAAGAGTTTATTTTTATCGACAGGGGATGCATTGTCAATCTGATTCATATTATGCAGATCAGAGACAGTACGGCTGTTCTGAAAGACGGCACGGCTCTGCCCATCAGCCGTTCCCACCTGCAGGACGTAAAGGGACAGATTAATGCATACTGGGGAGGCCATATATGATGATGGGAATATCAGATCCGATGGAATGGCTGGTTTTGTTCTCTGATTTCGCGGCAGGGAGTGTGCGTGTGATCGTCTGTCTGATTTTGATTTCATCCTTCCTTAAAGCGGATAAGCTGAGGAGGAAAGGCGCGGCAGCAGGAGCAGCCGGGATGCTGGCTCTTGCTCTGTTGCAGGGATTCTTCCCGGTTCCGGAGATGTATTGTCTGGCACTGGAAGCGGGCCTGACTGCGGTCTGTGCGGTGAGATTCCAGAAAGCTGACATGAGAATGAGTCTGTTTGTAAGCATCTTCTTTGAGATTGCAGTGGGATTCTGGCAGTTTCTCCTGTCAGCCTGGGAGGGAGTACTGTTTCATTCAGCAGATTTCCTGAATCCGGCTACCTGGAGCGGACTGTCAGCAGTCTGGGTGACGCACATTCTGCTGATTGTCCTTGGGTGGAGATGCGGTGGAGAACAAGGACGACAGGGAAAGGTTTGGCAGGAACGGAACGGATTTCGGGCAGCGGGGATTATAGCCTTGATCGGGTTCTTTGCATTGATTACTCTTTCAGAGCAGACTGTTCTTGAAATACCGGATGATACGATGGATATGTGGATGATCCTGGCGGTTGTCCTGCTGATGGCAGTACTGCTTTTTAACCTGAACAGGCAGTACCGGACAGAGAAGGAACTGGCGGAAGTGAAATCCGCGCAGGCGGAAATGCTGGAACACGATTATAATTCCCTGAATCATGCATACGCTGCCAATGCGAAACTGTTTCATGATTTTCATAATCATATCGGAATCCTGCGCAGGCTGCTGGAACAGAGAGAATACGAAAAAGCTGCGGCGTATCTGGACGAACTGCAGGGACCGGTGAAGGAGATGGAGGAAAGATCCTGGATCGGTGACGATGCCATTGACTATCTGATCAACAGCAAGCGGGCAGCGGCAGAGGAAAAAGGAATCCTGTTCCGGATACAGGCGGAATACCCGAAAAATGCAGGAATCCGGAGTGCGGATCTGTGCGCGGTTCTGGGAAATCTTCTGGACAATGCATTGGAAGCATCGGAACAGGTGACAGAGAAAGAAGAGCGGTTCATCAAGCTTACGATCCGGCGGATCAATCAGATGGTGGTGATTAAGGTTGAGAACAGTTTCCGCAGAGAACCGGTGCTGGAGAACGGTATCCTTAAGACAACAAAAAACGGGAACACAGCGGGATCAGCAGATGGAGCATCACTCATCGAAACATCAGCAAACGAAGCATCAGGCGGTCTCCACGGATGGGGGCTGAAAAGCGCGCAGACGGCGGCGGAGAAATATGACGGCATGGTGCAGACATCTTATGAAGAGCATATATTCCGGGCGGTTGTCACGATGTCCTGCCGGGAGGTACAGAGAGACGGGGAACAGGAATATAAATGAGGCGGATAAATGAAATAAATAACAGATCGGAAGAAAACTGCTGGCTGATAATGGCCGGCAGTTTTTTTATGGACAAAAACATACCGATTGCGGACATTTTCGCAGAGAGCTTTTCCTTTTGCTACGATAAGGGCACAAAGAAAAACAAATAGAAATACAAAGAAAACAGAGGATTCAAAGGAGGTTTATCTTATGCGTCATGTGTATATAAGGTCGATAATCGGTGTGATTCTGGCAGGAGCAGCCATCATGGGAGGCGGACCGCTCTGTATTATTCTTTCGATTTTAATGCTGTGTTCAGCCTATATGATGTGGAAAAAGGAGACAGGTGACAGGAATGATAGAGGAGAAAAATGAGAAAAACGAGAAAAACCGCATGCTTCTGTCAATCTGCAATCTGAACGCCTGGTATGCAAAAGGGAAAAATGTTCTGTCCGGGCTCTCCATTGATCTGGGAGAACATGAGACAGTCGGCCTGATCGGGCTGAATGGAGCAGGAAAGACGACACTGATTAAGGTATTATCCGGACTGCTGGATACGTTTTGTGCTGAGAAAGTGAGTTACAGTCTGCGCAGTGTGGAGTTCAGTTCGGGATGCAGCAACGGCAGCATTACAGAACCGACGGCCGGTTTTGTCAGTTTCAACAGGGGAGAGGACATACAGAAGAAAGACAGGAAAAACGGATTTCACAATGAGAAATTCAAGACCTGCCGCTATACCGTGTTTTCGGAGGACTATTCTTTCGCATATTTTACGTTCCGGGAGTATCTGTCCTATGTCTGCAGGGCGTACGGCAGAGAGGTGCCGGATGTGACTGAACTGATACAGGGGTTTGGATTTGAGCAGTTCGCGGATGTGCTGATCAGGGATCTGTCAACGGGAAACAGGAAGAAAGTGTTTCTGATTACCGCGTTCGCTCTGCGGCCGCCTCTCCTTCTGCTCGATGAACCGGTCAACGGGCTGGATTTTATGAGCACAGAATATCTGTACCGGCAGATTTCAGATTACAGGAGATATGGTACGGTTCTGTTCTCATCGCATATTCTGGAGAGCATAACGCTGACCTCGGACCGCGTTCTTGTTCTGGAAGGAGGACGGATCAGACAGACGTTTGAACAGGGGCAGATCGATACGGAAAATATACGGGAAGTGTTAAGGGATGAGACGGATGACAAGGGCATTTGTTAAAAATATTTTCGGAGCGGATTATAACAAAACAGTGCGTACCCTTCTGATTGATCTTGTCATATCCTGGGGACTGCGCACATCAGGGCTGCGTGTGGAAGCGGCGCCGTTTATTCTTTATCTGACAGTTGCTGCTTTTACGGCAGGAGTGATGTGGCAGACATTGTCTTCCACAGGCAATGAGAAAAGTGGAGCGGCAGCTTCAGGCGTGGGCAGTATGAGGAATCAGTTCATGCTTCCCTTTGACGGGCGAAAGCTGATCTTCGCCTATATCGGAACGCTGGGGGCTTATACACTTCTGACAAAGACAGCAGCTCTTCTCGCAGTTCTGCTGGCAGTATCCGACTGGAGCGGGACAGAGATCGCGGGATATTTTATCAATACCCTGCTGACCGCGGGAAATGCGGTTTTGACAGCAGGGGCAGTATTTTCCACGAGACAGCATGGCGGTGACGGAAGAGTTACAGAGAGATTCCGGAGCAGGTGGATTTGCAGGGGAGTTATATGGGGCGCATTTCTGACAGCTGTGTTTTTTCGCCTTGGGAATACGGTATGGTTTCCACTTGTCCTGGCAGGGAATGGAATTGCCGCTGCTGTTGTTCTCTGGAAGGCGGATCCGTATACATTTTATGTTTCCGGGGAGAAGAGTGCTCAGGGGATAAAGGGACGAAGCCGGCATTCTGTCTGGTTTTATTTTATCCGGTATATGCTGGATCACAGGAATTATCTGGTGAATACTGTGGGAATGTGGGGCCTGGCGTGTGTGCTTCCGGTGTTTTTCCGGCAGACGGACAGCCTGTTTGCCGCGCCGCTGGGATATGCAGTTCTTTCCCTGAATACCCCTGTCTGTATCCTGCTTTCCTGCGATCCGTCTCTGGAACAGGCGGTACGCTTTCTCCCCGGCCAGAGGAGAGCCTTCTGCGTGCCTTACTGTCTGTTTGTTTTTAGCTGTAATATGATGGCGAATCTGATCTTTCTCCTGAGCTGGAGGATTCAGACCGGAGAAATCACGGTGTGGATGACTGCGGCAGCGGCTTATTTCGCACTTCAGAGCGCAGTATTTTCAGTCCTGCTGGAGTGGTTCTTCCCGGTGAGGGGATGGCAGGTGGAGAGCGATCTGTGGCATCACCCGAGGAAATATCTCGTTCCGGCGGTGATGATGCTGATCGCGGGGCTGGTCAGCGCGGTGCCGGAGATGCTCTTGGTGTTTCTGGCGCTGTCCGGGACTGAGATTGTATGCATGGCCGCGGCATGGTACAATAAATGCAGTGGAAATAGTGGCGGGCATTTCAGGAGGTGGCGTGTGTGAAGAAGAAAATGCCAATATTGATTTTGGCAGGGACCTGCCTGGCAGCGAATCTGTGTTTGACTGCCTGTCATCAGCAGAATGCGGTGTTTGTGGGAACAGTAGTTGAGGTGTCGGAAAACAGTTTATTAATAGAGCCATTGGAAGGAGAGGAAGAAACAAGATCCTCTGATCGAATTACTCTGGGAATGTCAAAGATGGAGGATCTGGAATTGACAGAAGGAGATGTCGTTGAGATTACCTACAATGGGATCATACTGGAGTCATATCCGGCGCAGCTTGATGAGGTATATTCTGTTGAACTGGTTGAGGAGTAAAAAAGTACAGAAAATTTACGTGGCAGGCGAAAACATGAAATCACGTTCCATCTGTTTTAAGTGCGAAGAGCACGGAACAGATGAAACGTGATTTTCTGTCAGCAGGCCTCTGAGAATCAGAAAATGGATCCTCTCTCTGAAAATTGCCGGAAGAAGGGGACAGTCAGAAATGCAGCTATGCAGATAAGTACTCCGCTGGGCAAAAGCACCAGATAGACGCTGTCGGAGAACAGATCAAAAAGCAGACCATAGACTAGCTGTCCCAGCGGCTGCGCACACAGGGAGATTGTGTAGACGAAGGACATGATTTTCCCCGTCAGGTATTCCGGCGTTCTCTGCTGAATGAGTGACATGGCGTATACGGAGAACATACTGCAGATCACCTGACAGCAGCCAAAAGCGATCATAAGAACCGCATATCTGCTGACTGCACCGGCGGAAACCAGGAAGACAAAGCCTGCGGGGAGAAGCGTAATTCCGGCAGCCGCCAGGAACAGAGGCATATACCGGGGCTTCAGCTTCCCGGCAAGGACGCTGATGGCAATACCTCCCAGAATGGCGGATACTCCCATGACGCTTTCCGCCGCACCGTAATGTTCCGCTGAGAGACCGAGAACCGTGCGGACGAGATAGGGGAATCCGACCACCAGTATTCCGGTAAGGAACATGCTGATCAACGCGGCGAGAAGAAGGAGCTTTAAGACTCCGGGCTCATCATGCCGCAGAAAGCGGATGCTGTCAGAGAAGTCCCCCTTTACAACAGCAGTGATCCGCAGTTTCTCTTCCTGCTTCCGGTAATCCAGGCGGATGAAACATTCCAGAAGAGCGGTCAGAAAGAAGCAGGCAACAGCCGTATAGAGAACCGGCTGGATGCCAAACGCAGTGTAGAAGATACTTCCTGAAAATGGCGCGATCAGGGAGGCGGCTGCCGGGATCTGATTGACGATGGCATTTCCCTGTACGATCTGATCACCGGAGAGCATCTGCGGCACGCATGCCTGAACCGTAGGAGACTCAAAGGCTCCAAGGACGGACAGGGCGATGAGCAGCGCTCCGATCAGGAGAAGATCATTTCCATGACGGAGAAAAAGTCCGGCGGCCAGTACAATGATCCCGGAGAGCGTATCCAGTGTCACCATGATATTTCTCCGGTTCGCCCGGTCGGCAAGAATTCCGCCAAAAGGAGAGAGAAGGATCATTGGAATCAGGGAGAGGGCCATCAGTCCGGCATAGACGGACGCGGAGCCGGTCTGTTCAAGGATGTACATGGACAGGGCGAATTTCAGAGTGTAATTCCCGATCAGGGAACTGACCTGACCGAGGATGAGAAACGTAAAATTGCGGGTAAACAGTTTCTGTCCGGATTTCTTTTCCGACATAGAGAGAGCCTCCTTTCAAGTGAGCTGTGTTATTTAGATACCTACCGAATGAATGTATGAGGATGTAAAAAAGGAATCCTTATGTGTATTGTTCAGTCTTTGGGATATGGAGGTGCGAATTATATACAGGATTCCAGTTAAAACACTATAAAATAAATAGCTGGCTATGTATTCGTCTGATTTGAATATATCGTTTTTTCTGTTTAAAGACTGCCGTTCTGATTTTCTGTTTCCGGATCGGGCATCTTTTCAAAGAAGTTATCTACCAGTTCGGCAGTGGCTTCATCAAAGAGCGGAACTCCCATTTTATCCAGCATATCTCCGAGAAAAATGAATTTGCGTTTCATCTCATCTTTCGTTGCAGGAAAGATCGAGGGCAGCATCCAGAGACTTGTGAGAAGCGGCAGCAGTTCCGCAATTTCCCGGGTATATTCCGTGTGCATCGAACCGTCCCGATTGCCTTCTTCCAGAAGCTCCTGAAAATAGGGTGTCAGGATCCGTCTGTTGGAGTCGATCATTTCCATGAGCAGACGGGGATCTTTGTATATGGGCATGGACTGGATGTTTAAGTCCGTGCGGCTGTCGTCCGTCTGATTGATCCGGATCGCTTCACGGAGTTTCTCGAGCCCGTTTAAGTCTGAGCGGTTCCGGACCGCTTCGAATGGATTGTTTGTAAAGAACATCCGGTCACCCACTGCGTCCATGATCTCTTCTTTTGATTTAAAATGATGGTAGACCGCGCCTTTTGTCAGATCGCCAAGCTCATCGACGATATCCTGAATTGTAGTGTGATCATACCCTTTTTCCAGAAAAAGTTTCTGTGCTGCATCCAGGATGCGTTCGACCGTTACTTCCGGGTATTTGTTCCGTGCCATAGTCTGTCCTCCCTGCTTAACATTCGTTTGGTATGTATAGATTATAGCTGGAGAAGATTATGTTGTCAATATACATACTTTTGGTATCTTTGACCGTAATACCAGTTCGATTAACCAGAATAAGCGGTGTCGAAACAGATTGCATCATGTTTATATATGACATATAATATCTATTATCAGAAGCAAAACTGGTTCGGGGAGGAGTCATTATGGTATCTAATTTCGAGTTTTTAAATAAAGATTTTCCAGTGTTAGCGAATTTTGGCTCATTGGCGGAAAAATACTGTTTTTCGGATTCGAATTCCTGCCTGATGAAATTAGGAATGATCGGAGAAACGATTGTTAATCTCATGTTTACATATGATAGGATTCGTTATCCTGAAGATAATACCGCTGTGAAGCGAATCAATAAGCTGCAGAAAGAAGGATTGTTAACCTCTGATCTGGTTTCTATATTGCATGAATTACGAAAGAAGAGAAATCTTGCAGTTCATGAAAATTATTCCTCGACCGAAGACAGCAAGGCACTTCTTCAGATGGCGCATAGTCTGTGTGAATGGTTTATGCAGACTTATGGTGATTACCAGTATGTGCACCATGAGTTTGTAATGCCCTCAGAAGAACAGAAAACTGTAATTGATTTTGACAGTCAAAAGGAAAGTGAAAAAGAAGCTGAGTTGATTCAGCAGGCAGAGACGGAAGCAAAGAATGCGCCGGATATTGCACGGGAAGAGCGGCGGAAACGCGCGAATGAGGCGGCAAGTCAGCGACAGAGATCGGAAGCCGAGACAAGATATCTAATAGATGAACAGCTCAGACAGGTTGGCTGGGAAGCGGATACTAACGCAATCAGATATTCAAAAGGAGTGCGCCCCGCGAAAGGTCATAATATGGCAATAGCCGAATGGCCTACTAATTCTACTGTTGGTAATAGGGGAAGGGTTGATTACGCTTTGTTTATAGGTACAAGCCTGGTGGGAGTCATAGAGGCAAAAGCTGAGCATAAAGATATTCCTTCCGTGATTGATTATCAGGGGAAGGATTATCCGAAAAATATCAGGGAAAAAGACAGGGTATATCAGATTGGAGAGTGGGGAGACTATAAGGTTCCATTTACTTTTGTTACAAACGGCAGACCTTATCTGAAGCAATATGAAACAAAATCAGGGATCTGGTTTCTGGATTTACGGAAATCTTATAATATACCAAGGGCGCTTCATGGGTGGATGAGTCCGGAAGGTATTCAGGAACTTCTGGAAAAAGATATTGAAAATAAAAACAGAAAACTTGAAGAAATGCCATATGATTTGCTGCGTGACAAAGATGGATTAAATCTCAGAGATTATCAGATGAAAGCCATACAGGCTGCGGAGCAGGCTGTGCGAGATGGAAAGCAGAATATTTTGCTGGCGATGGCTACGGGAACCGGGAAAACAAGAACAATTCTTGGAATGATATACCGATTTCTGAAAACCGAACGTTTCCGCAGGATATTATTTCTTGTTGACCGTACTGCTTTGGGAGAACAGGCAGAGAGTGTTTTTAAAGAAGTGAAATTAGAAGAGCTGCTGACCCTGGATGATATTTATGATGTTAAAGGTCTCGAAGAAAGCACGATTGAAAAAGAAACCCGCATTCATATAGCCACTGTTCAGGGAATGGTGAAACGGATTCTGTATAACAGCGGGGAAAGTATGCCTTCTGTTACTGATTACGATCTTATTATATGTGATGAGGCTCACAGAGGGTATGTACTTGATAAAGAGATGAGTGATGACGAACTACTTTATCGTGATCAAAAAGACTATCAAAGCAAATACCGATCGGTGATTGAATATTTTGATGCGGTGAAGATTGGTCTGACGGCCACTCCGGCTTTACAGACAACAGAAATCTTTGGATCCCCTGTTTTTCACTACACCTACCGCGAGGCTGTAATAGAAGGCTATCTGGTTGATCATGATGCGCCGCACAAACTGATAACAAAACTTGGAAAAGAAGGAATTCATTATCATAGCGGCGATACGGTTACAATTTATGATCCAGTTACAGGTGAAATTACAAACAGCGAACTTTTAGATGATGAGCTTGATTTTGAAATTGAAAGTTTTAATAGAAAGGTGATCGTTGAAGATTTTAATAGAAAAGTGTTGGAGGAAATCGCACGGGATATTGACCCGGAAGCACCAAATGAGCAGGGAAAAACACTTATTTATGCGGTAAATGATTCACACGCTGATATGATTGTGCAGATCTTAAAGGAAATATACGGAAAGACAGCAGTTGATAACAATGCCATCATGAAAATTACAGGCAGGGTGGGAGACGGCGATAAGAAAAAAGTTCTGGAAGCGATAAAAAAATTTAAAAATGAATCCTATCCGAGTATTGCTGTTACAGTTGACCTTCTGACAACGGGAATAGATGTACCAGAGATCACAACACTTGTTTTTATGAGACGTGTTAAATCTCGTATTTTATTTGAACAGATGCTGGGGCGTGCGACCCGCCTCTGTCCTAAAATACATAAGACACATTTTGAAATATATGATCCGGTAGGAGTTTATGAAGCGTTAGAACCGGTGAGCACGATGAAACCGGTGGTGGTTAATCCAACGACTACATTTACACAGCTCCTTGATGGATTAGAAATGTTGCAGGAAGAAAAGCAGGTGGCGAATCAAATTGACCAGATCCTGGCAAAGCTTCAGCGAAGAAAAAGAAATATGGACAGCAATACAATGGAGCATTTTATTGATATGGCTGGCGGTATGGATCCTACACAATTTATAGTAGAGATTGAACGCCAGAAACCAGAGGAGGCAAAAGAAAGACTTCTGCAGTATTATGAGGCATTTCGAATGCTGCAGGAGACGAAAGGATATGGTTCTCATTCAGTTGTAATATCTGATAAGGAAGATATACTTATTTCGCATGAGAGAGGTTTTGGACAAGGAAGTCGTCCAGAAGATTATTTGGATGCATTTTCACAATATATCCGCTCCAATCTTAATGAAATTGCGGCTTTGAATATTGTCTGCACAAGACCGAAAGAACTTACCCGGGAAAGTTTGAAAACATTGAGACTGACATTGGATCGTGAAGGTTTTACGCAGCAAAAGCTGAATACAGCTATTTCGCAGATGACAAATGAGGAAATTGCGGCAGATATGATCAGCCTGATCAGGAGGTATGCGATAGGATCCCCTCTTGTAAGTCATGAGGCAAGAATACGAAGAGCAGTAGAACGGCTGAAAAAGTCGCATAAATTTTCACGACAGGAGTTGAACTGGCTTTCCAGAATGGAAAAATATCTTATGGAAGAGTCAGTAATAAATGTGAAGGTCTTTGATGAAGACGGACGATTCAGAAATCATGGGGGATTTGAGAAAATCAATAAAGTATTTCAAAATAATCTTGAAAATATTGTATTGGAACTAAATGAATATCTTTACGATGACGGGGGCAGAAGTGCATGACAATAGCCGATAAACTGATTGAAAAATCGAAAGAAGCGTTCGCAGTTGCTATTGAGATATATAATAAGCCAACAATTAAATATCGGGTAGAAGGCTTCAGTTTTTTTATATGTAATGCCTGGGAATTAATGTTAAAAGCATATTTAATTAAAAAATCCGGAT
>DXGZ01000073.1 GCA_019113645.1 Candidatus Mediterraneibacter vanvlietii
AGCCAAGCCGGGAAGGGATAAACGCTGAAGGCATCTAAGCGTGAAGCCCCCCTCAAGATGAGATATCCCATAACGTCAAGTTAGTAAGACCCCTTGAAGACGACGAGGTAGATAGGGCAGAGGTGGAAGTGCAGTAATGCATGGAGCTGACTGTTACTAATAGGTCGAGGGCATAACCAAAGCGGAATAGGTGAAGATGGATGATTGATTCTTTGTATGTAGTTTTGAAGGTATACGGATAATTGAGCTGGAATGAGATGGAACACCCGAGAGAGCGGTCTTTCGGGTGTTTTTTTCGTGTTGTTTATGGTCCGTTATTTTGATATAATCTGACATATACGGAGGAACGAGAATAATATAAGGCAAGTTGACGCGGGGAAAGGATACAGAGCTATGCAGCTGCTATTAAAAAATAAACCGATCTTGGACATACAGGAAAATGGAACATGCAGGATACTGGACTTTGACCGGCTTCCATTTGCGCTGAGAAAAGAAAATGTCACATTCATTGACTTTATTGAGTGGGCGTCAAACAGGACCTTATCCATTGGGCGCAGCTATGCGAAAGAGATTTTGAATTCGCTCCGTCTGTCTCAGACAAACAGATTTGCTGTGTGCAAAGCGTGCCGGGGGCTGAGCCTTGAGGATGCGTACTGGATCCGGCAGGAGGGAGACGATAAAACCTGGGAAGAGGTCAATCTGTTTCACAATCCCTTGTCTCTCTTTGTGACAGAAATCTCTCTGTCAGGCACGAATGTCCATTATTCTGCCAGAGCAGAAGAGCGGGGCAATATCCATACGCCGGAACTTACAACACTGGGGGCAAGCGCGAAAGGCTGGATCCGGAAAGACGGGAAACTGTTTCTTCATAAAGTAGGAAAATACGAGATTCCTGCGGACCAGATTCTGACGGAGCTTGGAATCCCGCATATCCATTATCAGATTTCTACGGATGAAGAGATCTCTTCTTATCTCTCGGAAGAACGAAAAGAATGGATTGAAGGCGTGGGCGAGGCTGTAGTAAATTCGGAACTTTTTACTTCGGAGAAGATATCTCTGGTGACATTTGAGGAGTTTCAGATTTTCTGTTCTCATTATGGGATGAACCCATATTCAGAAGCTGAAAAGATGGACAGAGAATTTTATTTGAAAATGCAGATTGCAGACTATATTTTGAACAATAATGACAGGCATGAACAGAACTGGGGATTTCTGATGGAAAATGAGACAGGAAAACTGACCGGCTTCTGTCCGCTGTTCGACCACGACCATGCATTTGTAAGTTATACGGACGTAATGTCCCAGACATCGGAGACACAAATGACATTAAAAGATGCTGCCATCAGGGCTCAGGGAGAACTCGGGCTGGGTCTGGACAAGCTGGAAGCAATGGAATGTCCGAAGTTTTTGAGCGATGCACAGTGGGATGCGGTGCTGGAAAGAAAAAGGCAGCTCGCAGAGAGAAATTAGGATTCCGGAAAGTATAATCAGAGTCCGAAAAGAAAGCGTAGAAGGATAGCAGGCATATCAGGAGGAATCAGATGAGCAGCATGAAAGAGAAAATGCACACAGGAGAACTCTATCTTCCGGGAGATCCGGAAATTGTAGAAGATCAGACAAAGAGACTGGACCGCCTTTATGACTATAATATGACACGCCCCACAGAAGCCGGGAAAAGAGAGGCTTTGCTAAAGGAAATGCTGGCAGAGGTGGGAGAAGGATGTTACATTGAACCGCCGTTTCATTCGAATATGGGAGGCGGAAATATCCATTTCGGGAAGTTTGTTTATGCCAATTTTAATTTGACTATGGTAGACGATACCCATATTTATGTAGGGGATTACACGATGTTTGGTCCCAATGTAACTGTTGCCACAGCCGGACACCCGATTCTGCCTGAGCTGCGAGAGAAGCAGTATCAGTTCAACATGCCCATACATATAGGCAGAAGATGCTGGATCGGAGCAGGGGCGGTAATCCTTCCGGGGGTGACGATCGGAGATGATACGGTGATTGGAGCCGGGAGTGTAGTGACGAAAGACATCCCTGCAAATGTAGTTGCAGCAGGGAATTCCTGCCGGGTTATACGGGAGATTGGCGATCATGACAGGGAATATTATTTTAAAGACAGAAAGATAGATTATGATGCGATACAATAAATAGAGATCCCTGATAGAGATCCTGATTTACAGACTTTTCTTCATAGTCTCTCATAGTCTCTTTATGGTCTCGGTTTTGTCCTTTCATAGGATATTCGGAATTTCACACAAGTTCCTTCCGATATTTTACTGCTGATGGTAAATTCCAAATGCCCTTCATAATATAAATACAGGCGTTTATATACATTGACAATACCTACACTTTTCCCGGGGTCCGGCTTTTCGTTGATATCAAGACGGTCTCTGAGGGCTTTAAGCTGTTTCTCATCCATTCCTGCGCCATTATCAGATACGAGGAAATGAAGCCAGTCCACTTCTTTTCCTGACCTTGGATTCACAGATATTGGGATTGTAGACGTTGCGTCCGGAAAGATCGTGGACGTGCTTGTCTGATGCAGGCAGCAGGACTGTTGCAATACTGGTAACTGTTCCATGGCTGAACTGTTGCTGAATCTTTTCGGATATCTTTGAAATTTTTGAAAAGTTCTTGATATCTCTGCTGTTCTCTGCTAAGATAATACATATCTTGAAAGAAATAGCAAGCCAGGGAAATAAGGCAATAAATAGGTTAGTCCGAAGAAGGACAACGTATTTATTGCCTCTTTTTATTTTATTCAGGAGGTGTACCCTATGAAGAAAAGTATCCGTATTCAGTTCCATTCTTATGATATGATTGAAAGGTTTTCCAGGGATATTGCTGATCTCAAAGGAGAATTTGATCTTGTATCAGGAAGAAAAACAGTTGACGCCAAGTCGTTTCTTGGTATCTTCAGTCTGGATTTGTCCAAACCGGTAGTATTAAACGCGGTTTCCGATGATGAATCGGTCGAAGCGTTTTTCGCATGTTATCAGGTACAGGGAATATAACAGTTTGGCCGCGCCATTCGGAAAACCGCACTGTCGTGCTAACTGCGGCTGCGCCGCTGTTTTCCTCATAGACAGGCGCTCAGTCCATGGAACTGCCCGATCGAAAAATCATGCGAGCATGATTTTCTCTCACGAACAGTTCCATGGCTGAACTGTTACAAAAAAATAGAGTGTAATCGGTTTTTCCCCTTGACAAATTTAACGCGTCAGTTTACCATAATAACACTAGCATTTATCAAGGAGGAACAGATTATGAAAATGTTAAAGAAAGCAGCAAGCGTTGCTCTTGCGTCAGCTCTCGTATTTTCGCTGGCTGCATGCGGCAATGGCGGCGGAGACAGTGAAGGCAGCAGTTCATCAGGCTCTGATACATTTAAAATCGGCGGTATCGGACCTATCACAGGTGACAACGCGATCTATGGAACAGCAGTTCAGAATGGTATTCAGCTCGCAGTAGACGAGATCAATGAGGCGGGTGGTATCAACGGATATCAGATTGAGTACCAGTTTGAGGATGATCAGTCCGATTCAGAGAAATCAGTGAACGCATACAATACCCTGAAAGACTGGGGAATGCAGATGCTGGTTGGTACAGTAACTTCCACACCGTGTACAGCGGTTGTTGAGGAGACTCATGCGGATAACATGTTCCAGTTTACACCGTCCGCAACAGCAGTAGAGAGTATCCAGTATGACAACGCATTCCGTATGTGCTTCTCAGACCCGAGCCAGGGTACAGTTTCCGCAGATTATATTGCGGATAACAGTCTGGCTTCAAAGGTAGCAGTCATCTATGACAGCTCTGACACATATTCAACAGGTATTTACCAGACATTCGCTACAGAGGCTGAGGCAAGAGGTCTTGAGATCGTTGCGGCAGAAGCATTCACAGCTGACAGCAGCACAGACTTCTCTGTACAGATCCAGAAAGCAAAAGATTCCGGTGCAGATCTTGTATTCCTTCCGATCTATTATCAGGAGGCATCCCTGATCCTTGCGCAGGCTGACAGAGCAGGATTCGAACCGGCATGGTTCGGCGTTGACGGTATGGACGGACTGCTTGATGTTGAGGGATTTGACGCGGCGCTCGCAGAGGGACTGATGTTCCTGACACCGTTTACACCGGATGCAGAGGATGAGGCAACACAGACATTTGTTGCTGATTATGAGGAGCAGTTCGGAAGCACACCGATTCAGTTCGCGGCAGATGCTTATGACTGCATGTATGTAATCAAAGAGGCTGTAGAGAGCGCGGATATCACACCGGATATGAGCATTTCCGATATGTGTGATGCTATGAAGACCGCCATGACAGAGATCACAATCGACGGACTTACCGGAAAACAGATCACATGGGGCGAGGATGGCGAGCCGTCCAAAGAGCCTACGGTCGTAGTAGTTGAAGGCGGAGCCTACAAAGTGCTTCAGGCTGAAGGCGAATAATCAGCAGGCGATAAATAATTGCTGACGGCAACTGCAGATGAATAACTGCGGATAACAAATAAAGAAACCGTGTACACATCGAGCCGGGGAAAGAAATTCCCGGTGAGGTGCTGCGCGGTTTCTTTTTTTGGATCAAAAGAATTGAAAAGAAGTTCTGTGAACTGTGATTGATTCCATGCCGAAAATGAACTTATAATCAGTACACACACCATGAGACAGGAGGGAGAAAAGCATGAATACGCACTATTGGATCTGGTATCCGGGAGACTTTGAACTTTACCATGCGATGAAGCAGAACTTCAGCCGGGTCGAGAGAGGGATGGGCTGGCCTGCGTACTGGAAAAGCGAAGGATTTCGAAACAGGGTGATATTCCGGCGTACATATGATCTGCAGTCTGAGAGTGAATTTACAGTCTATTCAGATGCAGTCGGTTATGTACTTGCAGGGAACAGAAAATATCCTTTCGGAAAGAAGATCAGATGCAGTTCGGGGGAAACGGAGATTTCGATCCACGCGGCATGTATTGAGACATTCCCGGCGATTTATATTGAAGGAAATGAGATCTATTCAGACGGAGAATGGATGGCGGAAGATTATGATAAGCCTCCGGTAAATGCAGGATACAGCAGGTATTTTACGCGTTTAGACCAGAAACCCTCCAGGTGGGAATACAGTGAGCGTATTTATGATCCTGTGAATGTGAGTTCTGTGGGAAACGGTGTTTTATATGAATTTGAGACGGAACTGACCGCTGCTCTGGAGATCCGATGCAGAAATGGTTTCCGTCCCCTTACGGTTTACTGCGGAGAGTCCAGGGAAGAGGCGCTGGATACGGTTAACTGCTATTACAGCTGCTCTCCGGATAAGAACACCGGAAGATGCCCGAGATGCGCGGTTCGGTTTGCATATATACCGGATTGCAGCAGGGATGAGCTGGAAGTGAGAGCGGTGCATCAGTTTATTGATATCCCTGTGCGCGCAGAATTTTACAGCAGCGATGAACTTCTGAACCGGATCTGGAATGTGGCGGCGCATACATTCACTCTTTGCAGCGGCGTGTTTTTTATAGACGGCATCAAGCGGGATAAATGGATATGGAGCGGCGATGCTTACCAGAGCTTTTTCGTAAACCAGTATCTGATGGCGGATCCTGATATTAACAGGAGAACGCTTCTGGCGCTTCGGGGAAATGAGACAATGACGACTCACATCAACACGATCGTGGATTACACCATGTTCTGGCTGCTGGGCGTCCGGGCCCATTATGATGCATACAGCGACCGGGAATTCGTGAGCATGGTCAGGAATAAAATGACAGCTCTGATGGATTTCTGTGAAGGGCAGACGGATGAAAACGGGTTCCTCGTGGGAAGACCGGGAGACTGGATCTATATTGACTGGGCGGATCTGGACAGGGAAGGCCCGCTCTGCGCGGAGCAGATGCTTTTTGCACAGTGTATGAAGACGATGGCGTGGATGTACGGGCTGTTCGGGGAAAATGAGAAGGTGGAGGAATATGAGACAAGATACCGCGGTCTTTGCAGCAGGATTGACAGGTATTTCTGGGATGAGGAGAAAAAGGCGTATATTGACTCTTATGTCTCCGGGAAACGTCATGTGACCCGTCATGCCAATATTTTCGCTGTGCTGTTTGAGATTGCGGACGAGAGAAAGCAGGGGCTGATTATGGAGCATGTACTTCGCAACGACCGGGTCCCGCAGATTACAACCCCGTATTTTAAGTTTTATGAACTGGATGTCCTCTGCAGGAAAGGATACCTTGCAGAGGTACTTCAGATGATCCGTGAGTACTGGGGAGGAATGCTTGATAGAGGCGCGGTTACATTCTGGGAAGAGTATGATCCTGAAGTGCCGGATGATCAGCAGTATGATATGTACGGGGATCGTTTCGGAAAAAGCCTGTGCCATGCATGGGCGGCCAGTCCCATCTATCTGCTGGCAAAATATTTTGTCGGACTGCAGATCACAGATGGAGAAAAAGGTGAGTACAGACTGGAACCTCATCTCGAATATTTTTCTTTCCTGGAGTGTACGCTGCCGGTAAAGGACAGGCAGTTAAACATGGTATGGGACGGTGAGAACTTAACGAAGAATTGGTTTGACAGTATTGAGGACAGTAGGATAGAATGAGTACAAATCGAAGAACGTACTGTTAAGAGAATCATGTGAGAAGGAGGATGTATACTATGGCAGCAGTGTGTATTCTTGATGAATTTGAAGTTCATAATAACGAAGAGTTCCTGAAGATTGCCGAGGATTTGAAGCCGGAGCTTCATACTACGACTGTTAAGCCGGTGAAACTGCTCGAACATGTGAAAACACACAGTGATGAGGCAGAACCGGAGGAAAAAGGGATGAGGGAGGAAGAATTGTCAGCGCTTCCGGAGAAGGTGTTTAAGAAAGATGACAGCATTATACTGGATTTCGGCGACCATCAGGTGGGATATGTGACGATGGATCTGGAAAGTACAGGGAGCCATCAGGACGCGCCGCTCTATCTGTATCTCCGGTTTGCTGAAAGACTGGATGAGCTTGACTCGGATCCTGCTGAGTATAATGGCTGGATCAGCAAAAGCTGGCTTCAGCAGGAACATGTTCATGTGGATGTACTTCCGGCCAGGGTTGAACTGCCGAGAAGATATGCGTTCCGCTATATGGAGATTAAAGTGATCGATGTATCCATGAAATTCTCCCTTGTGATCAGGGATGTGACTTTAAAAGCTGTTTCCGCTGTGAGACAGGAGGATGTGGAACCTCTTGCCATTGATGATCCGATGCTTCGGAAAATCGACAGGGTTTCTGTAAGGACTCTTCAGAACTGTATGCAGGATGTGTTTGAGGACGGGCCGAAGCGGGACCGCAGGCTCTGGCTCGGAGATCTGAGACTGCAGGCGAGAGCGAACTATCAGACATTTAAGAACTATGATCTGGCGAAGAGATGCCTCTATCTGTTTGCGGGAATGCCATTTAATGAGGGCAAGCTTTCCGCGTGCCTTTTCCTTGATCCGAAACCAGAGCCGGATGATACATATCTTTTTGATTATGCTCTGCTTTTTGGATCCGCTCTGCTCGATTACTATGAGGAGACGAAGGATGAGAAGACTCTGAAAGACCTCTATCCGACCGCCATGCGTCAGATAGAGATCGGGCTGGATTATCTGACAGAGGATAATATCGTTCCGGACCACAGCGATGAATTCTGGTGCTTTGTAGACTGGGGAGATGGTTTGAACTCTCAGGCAGCTTCGCTTGCCATATTGATCTATTCCATCCGATACGGAATACGTCTTGCACAGATTATGAATGATGAAGAAAGAATTTCGTTTCTTAAGAAAAACGAGGATGAATTAAAGAAGAGTGCTGTGGAATATTTCTGGGATGAGGAGCAGCAGATGTTTGTGAGCGGAGCGGAGCGGCAGATCTCCTGGGCAACGCAGATCTGGATGATTCTCGCGCGTGTATTCCCGCAGGAAAAGAACCGTGAACTGATTCTCAGAACAATTGAAGTGAATCCGGATATCCGGATGGTGACGCCGTACATGTATCATCATTATATAGACGCGCTGATTCGCTCAGGTGAGAAAGAGCGCGCGCTTGACGAGATGAAACGCTACTGGGGCGGAATGGTGAACGATGGCGCGGACACATTCTGGGAAGTGTATAACCCTGATAATAAAGATGAATCTCCTTACGGATCGGTTATGATCAACAGCTACTGTCATGCATGGAGCTGTACGCCGACCTATTTCCTTAGAAAATTTTATAATGCCTGAAAGGAAAGCCGGGGCGTGAGTGCGCTCCGGCTTTCTGTCTATCCGGGAATGAAGCTCGAATTAATAAAAAAATTATGAATATGAATCCCCATGCATGTTATAATAGCACCACAAAGCTGTACAACCAGGAAGCATTCCGCGGTGTAAGCGGTATTTTGAAAATATTCTGACAGGAGAATGATATGTTTGGCTATGTGACAATATGTGAACCGGAACTTAAGGTGAAGGATTTGAAAAAATATAAAGCCTATTACTGCGGGCTGTGCAGGGTGCTGAAAGAAGAATACGGTTTTTCCGGGCAGATGACACTTACGTATGATATGACATTTGCCATTATCCTGCTTTCTTCTCTTTATGAAAATGTGGCGGATATGGAGATGCACCGGTGCAAGGTACACCCGGTGAAGAAACAGCTGATGTTGAGAAACGAGATCACTTCCTACGCGGCCGCCATGAATGTTCTTTTGGCATATTATCACCTGGAAGATGACTGGGAGGATGACAGGAAGGTGTCAAGCCTGGCAGCAAAGAAAATGCTGCAGGGGAAGGCGAAGCGGATCATTGAGAAATATCCGAGGCAGAGCCGGGTGATTGAGACGTCATTAAAGGAGCTGGCGCAGTGTGAGAAAGAGCAGAGTACGGACATTGACCGGACAGCAGGATGTTTCGGCAGGCTGATGGAGGAACTTTTTGTATATCAGGAGGATATCTGGGAAAGAAATTTAAGGAAGATGGGCTTCTTTCTAGGTAAATTTATCTATATTATGGATGCGTATGAAGATCTTCCGGAAGATCTGGAAAAGAACAGATATAATCCGCTGAAAGAACTATATAAAAAAGAAGATTATGAAGATAGAATGAAACAGATCCTGTGCATGATGATTGCGGAGAGCACAGGTGAATTCGAGCGCCTTCCATGCCTGGTAGATGTGGACATTTTGCGGAATATATTGTATGATGGTGTCTGGAGTCGTTACAATAAGATACAGATAAAGAAAAGTGAGGAACAGAAAAAATGAATAAGAACCCATATGATGTGCTCGGTGTATCTCCAAGCGCATCGGATGATGAGATAAAAAAGGCATACCGCGACCTTACAAGGAAATACCATCCGGATGCCAATGTGGACAATCCGCTTGCAGACCTGGCTGAAGAGAAGTTCAAAGAGGTTCAGGAAGCCTATGACATGATTATGAAAGAAAGAGCTTCCGGGAATACCGGCGGATACTCCTATGGCGGAGGAAGTAATTCTTCTTATGGCGGCAGCTCTTCTTACGGGTATGGGAACACTGGCAGTGGTTACGGCAATTATCAGAGCGCACAGCAGGATCCGAGACTGCAGGCCGCTGTTAATTACATCAACAGCAGACGGTATAGGGAAGCACTTAATACACTGGATCAGGTGCCCGAGCGTTCCGCTCTCTGGTATTATCTGAGCGGCTGTGCGAATGCCGGACTTGGCAATAATGTGCTGGCAAGAGATCATGCGGCGCAGGCGGTAAATATGGAGCCGAATAACCTTCAGTACCGTCAGCTCCTGAATCAGCTCGATTTTTCCAGCAGACGTTATCAGAACAGTCCTTATGGAAACGGGTATGGAGCGGGAGGATCTACCTGCGGAACCGGAAACATGTGCTGCGATCTGTTTATAGCAGATCAGCTTTGTGAATGTATGGGAGGAGATCTTTGTTCATGCATGTAAAGGCAAAGACAGTTGCGTTTGGCGGTCTGCTGCTGGCGCTGAGTGTTGTATTTATGGCCCTGGGAAGCATTATTGAGACGAGCACTCTGTTTCTGCTGGCGGCTGCTTCCTACTTTGTCGGCATTGTCATCCGGGAGTTCGGGCTTAAGACAGGGCTGGCGTTCTATCTTGCAGCAGTGCTTCTTGGATTTATTACCGCGCCGAATAAGTTCTACGTGATCACATTTACAGCAATGGGATTCTATATCCTGGGAATCGAGACTGTATGGAAATGGCTGGAGAAACGTCATGAAATGAACCGGCGTCATACGGTGTTCTGGATTTCAAAGTATGTGATCTTTAATATTGTATATATTCCGATCGTGTTCGTTTTCCGGGATATGCTTTTTTCGCAGGCTGTTTCAGGAGGGGTGCTTGCCGGAGTCCTGATTGGCGGCCAGATCGCTCTCTTTATTTATGACCGTGCGTATGACTATGTACAGGCGCATGTGTGGGGGAAGATCAGAGGAAGAATGATGGGATAAAAGATAACGGCTGTCCATGCTGGTGGGGATAAAACTCCTGACGGTATGGACAGCCGTTTTTTATTATAGCAGAAAATAGATGTTTGCACGATGGTTCTGTCAGGTGAAGAAAGAGATCAGTTAGCGCGGAGCATCCGAACTTATTTTTTCTGTGAGATAAACTCTGCTGTTTCGTCCAGAAGCATGCGTGACTGATCAATAATTCCGGTGAGCCCGGCAAAGGCATGGTTCATACCATTGTAGCGGAGAGCTCTGACACTGCATCCTGCTCTGGCTGCTTTTTTCGCGAATGCTTCGACCTGAGGACGGAGATAATCATATTCCGCGCTGGCGATAAGCAGATCCGGATAAACGGAAAAATCAGGTGTCCGGATAGGAGAGACAAGTGGATCGTCTTTTACGGTGTGATTCTGTACATAGAGTTTCAGGATCATGGGTTCAAATCCCCGCAGACTCTGGCAGCAGTGTTTTTCAGGATCCTGATCTGCACCATCATAGTCTGCGAGATCCCATGTCCACTCTTTCTCTTCCATAGTCAGATCCGTGACCGGATAGTAGAGTGCCATGCCCCGGAGTTTTTTCTTTCTGTCTTCTTTGTAGTCAAGCTGTGCGCATGCGAGCGCGAGGTTGCCGCCGGCACTGTCGCCTCCCAGGTACATGCGGCCGCGATGGAATCTGTATTTCGGGTCGGTTCTGAGAGTACGCAGTACCTTCATGCAGTCTTCGATATTGTTCGGGTATGCTGTTTCCGGCGCCAGCCGGTAATCGACAGAGACGGAGATCGCGTCTGATTTCTGCGTAATATACCTGCACACATTCAGAAATGCTTCTGCGGTCCCGCCTACGAATGAGCCCCCGTGGATGTAGAGAAAGCAGGGGCGGTCTGCCTTTTCCTCCTCTGTCTGTCCTTCCGGCTCACAGATCCATACCGGTACATTGCAGATGGTACCTTGACGCGCAGACACTCCGCTGCTGATGTCCACGGATGGCTGATCCATGTTGTCGCGCATATCTCCGATCGGTTCTCCAAGGACATGGTATGGATTCCCCGCTGTTTTCGGCGGGCGGTTTTCCCGCCAGGTTTTCAGCTTCGCATCCAGTTTGCCTGATCCGGATGGGGATGGAATGTTTATGATATGAAACTTTCCCTGGTATTCCGGAGCGGCAGAGAATCCGGAGCGACTGCCGACCGGCGGTTCGGATGAGAAACAGCTGGTTTCTCCGGCGCGTACAATCCGGATCTGTCCGTCTACATTCAGCCATACATCAGTGGCTGTTGGATTGAATGCACCGTGCATATCGGCGAAATAGATCAGACTTTGCGCACATGCCATATAGTTTTGGAGCTCGCTGTTTGTGGCATACCAGACAGCATTCCGGCGACCGATTCTATCCGCGAATTTTTCAATCAGTTCCCAGTTGTGATTCAGCTCAAACTCATAACTGTGTCCCCATACATAGAAAAGCATCAGGCGCTGGTCATAATCGGTCTGAATAAATTTTTCTGTCAGCTCCATCAGCCCATGATCATGGTGACAGGTAGGCTTCCAGGCCATATAGTTGTCCGGAAGATCAAAACGTCCGGTATCGCCTGTTACTCGCGCATAAGAGATTCCGCACAGTTTCAGCAGAGCAGACAGTTCTTCGCTGTATACTCCGTTGGGATAAGAGAATCCCTGTACCGGATATCCGCAGAGATGCTCCAGGGCTTCTCTGTCTTTCAATACTTCGCTGATATTCAGGGCAGCAGGCGTCCGTCCCATTGTGGGGTGGGTACATGTGTGGGATGCAACTTCAAACCCCTTGTAAAGCGTTTTTACTTCATCTTCCGATATGTATGGGATTCTATGCCCTGCGCTGGAACCCAGATATGCGGAATTCAGATGAAACGTTGCTCTGATATCGGCTGCCCTGAAAATTTCTGTCAGGCGTCGGTCCGTGATTTTTCCATCGTCATAGCTTAAAGTCAGTGCTTTATATCTTCCTTCCGGAAAACAGATATAGATTCTTTTCATATTGCAGCTCTCCTTTTTCTGATTCTGGTGATTGTCCGGAAAATCTCTTCCGCAGCTCTCTCTCCGGCGGCTGCGTTCAGGTGCAGATGATCGCCGCTGTCATATTCGGGAGCAAGGGATTTGATATCGGAAGAGCTTCTGACGCAAGCATCAATATCAATATAGCAGTCCCGGCTGCGGATCCATTGATTTACCATGGCTCGAACAGCTTCTCTTTCAGGACTCCATATCCCATCATAGCCGCAGAAGGGTGTCAGGGTTGCAAGGACAGGACGGCTTTTTCTGGCGGCAGCCAGCTCTGAAAGAGCGTCAAGTCCGCGAATGAGATCTTCGGCCGTGACCAGTTCGTTAATGGGACATCCGTTGCCCGGGTGAACCAGATCATTAATTCCTTCTGCGATTATTGTAATGTCGGGCTGATATCTGGAAAAGACATCTCCGTCAAACCGCTTTACGCCTGCCACGCCAAATATAGGGTTCAGGGAAGAAGAAGAGTGGTTGTCGGTAAGAACACGGTTTCCGGAGACGCCTTCATTGTACATGGTATACCCGGGGAGCCGCCGGGCGAGTTTCCTGTGCAGCGCTCCGTACCACTGGCTCTGCTGTACAATGGAGTCTCCAAAAACAGCCAGGACTTCCGGCCGTCTGCCGGAGGTGATTTCTATGGCGCATATTCCAAGTACAACATAGCTGCTGAACCTTCTTTTAACGGCTGCGCTGAGCGCGTCCCCTGGGATTTGTGTGTTTCTGTTCTGCCGGAATTCCACCTTGCCGACCAGGCTGCTGTTAAATCCACAGCAGCTGGTGACGGTTTGTTCTCCGGGGAAGGAGAGCAGGACTTCGATGGTATCTCCCGGCTGTACCTGTATTTTTACCGGATCTGTCGGTATTTCCTCACCCGGGGCGAGGAAAAGTGCTTCCCGCCCCGCGGCTGTAAGTCTGTATTGAGAATTGCGGATCCTTACCTCCATGTCTGAGACAGAGAGGGGGGAGGCTCCATGACGGTTTGAAAGTCTGATGCGGAGACCATTACCGTACAGGTTATTTGTAACAGTCAGACTTTGAGTAATGTTTTTGATTCTGGCCGGAAGAGGGGAATAGTCCTGCATATGGTACGCCCAGGCGGGATACCATGACCCGGCTGCTTTTTGAAAGAGCATATTTGGTTTTGTTTTGTAATCAGGGCTCATTTATGCCACATCCAGTCCTTTTTTCAGTCTTGCTTTTCCGATGGCAAGAGTCGAAACAAATGCCAGTACGAATGCAAGCGCCATGCAGAAGTAGTGCTGCGGCCAGAACTGCGCCGGGATAATCGTAAATGCCAGCGGTCCGCTTGGCCCCAGTGATACTGCATAGATTTTAAAGAGCATGATCAGGATACCTGCAATACCGGAACTTAAGATAGAACAGATAAACGGGTATCTTGCGGCGATTGTGACACCAAACATGGAAGGTTCTGTTACACCCAGCAGAGCGGCTGTCCCGGCGGAAATGGCGATACTTTTCTGGTTTTGGCTTTTCATGAGTCTTGACATGGCAAATACTGCGCCGGCTTCAGCAACACAGGTGATCGTGATGATGGAAAGCATATAGCTCTGCTGTGTCGCTGCCACGAGCTGAATGTTCAGGGCGATAAACGCATGGTGCATTCCGGTTACAACCAGAGGCTCCCAGAGAACTCCGAAGAGGAATCCTGCGACAACCGGTACTTTGTCAAACGCGAATACGATTGCGTCTGTGATCCATGTTGCAACCTGATTCATGGCGGGTCCGATGCACAGGAACGTAAGGAAAGAAGTAATAAAGATGGAGATCGGAGCTACAAAAATCAGCTGCACAGAGTTCGGAAGGTGCTTTTTCAGCCATTTTTCAAGAACAACCAGAACCCATGCTGCAACCAATGCGGGAAGAACGGAGTTCTGATATCCGATTTTCAGAATATCTAATCCGAAAATATTCCAGTACTGCGGCTCAACGGATCCGGAGAGAATCGAAGACATCTGGGATCCGGGAATCAGTTCCGCGTTTATCAGTACCAGGCCGAGAAGGACACCAAGCATAGGACTTCCGCCAAAGCGTTTTGCAGCAGACCACGATACAAGAACAGGAATATATGTAAATGCAGTGTTGGCTACCATGGTAATCATTCCGGCAAGTCCTGCGATGGCAGGAAACATAACAACGAGTGATTCTTCTCCAAAGATACCGGCATTGGTGAGCAGGTTGCTGATACCTAAAAGCAGACCTGCACCGACAATTGCCGGAAGAATCGGGTAAAAAACATCAGAAAACAGTTTGAGTGCTCTCTGGAGCGGATTCATAGATTTGTTCTCCACTTCTTTTAATTCACTGCTGTCTGCTTCTTTTGCGCCGGTTTCGTCAAGAACCAGATCGTATACCTGGTCTACCAGTCCGGGACCGATGATGACCTGATATTGACCTTTCACAGAGAAACATCCTTTTACAAGAGGGTTTTCTTTTAGTCCTTTTTCATCAATTTTAGATTCATCTTTCAAAACAAAACGAAGTCTGGTTACACAGTGAGTAAGGAGAGAAATATTTTCTTTGCCGCCTACCCTTTCAATAATATCCAGAATATCTTTCTTTTCAATATTCATCTCAATTCCTCCAAATTTTATTTCGGTACCGTTTCTACAATTGATTATATATGTTTAAACATATAAGTCAATAGAAAAACTTCACTTTGTTAAAAACATATAAAACATATAGATTGAAACTGTAATATATGCACAATAAAAGCCTGCAAAAAACGGGTGAACAAAATGATAAGGGAATATTATGTTTAAACATAATGAAAAACAAGGGCGCTCTCGATGAGATTCGGGAATTCCGCATTGCAACCTCAAACACGATATTGTAAAATGGAATCATTCCGGGAGTCAGGAGGATAGAGTTATGCCTAAAATCAAATTTGATCAGATATATGAGACGTTAAAAGAGAATATTGTAAATAACAGATATCCGGACAATATGCTGCCAAGGGAGGTTGAACTGGCTGAGGAGTTTCGCTGCAGCCGCAACACGATACACCGTGCAGTTTCATGTTTAAACAATGAGGGATATGTGCAGAGCATCAAAGGACGCGGCACAATTATTCTTCAGACGCTCCCACAGCAGGAAGAACGGTTTTATATTGATCTGAGAAGTTTTGGAAGTATTCCTGCCATTACTCAGTATCATAAAGCTGATGTGACGACGAGTGTGATGCTGTTTCGGGAAATGACAGCATCAGAAGAACAGAGCAGACTGACAGGGTTTGAGCCGGGAACGGAGTTTTATTATCTCCAGAGACTGAGGTATCTGGATAACCGGCCGCTGCTCCTTGATATTAACTATTTCAGGAAAGATGTAGTTGAGGGATTGAATGTGAACATTGCCCAGCAATCAATCTATGATTACATAAAGAATACATTGAATAAGAAAATACTCGCTGCGCGGCGTCTGGTAAGGATAAAAAAAGCGGGAGAAAAAGACCGGGATTATCTGGAATTGAGAGATTTTGACTGTGTAGGCGTGATTTATAATTATGTTTATACAGATGACGGGACACTGTTTGAATATACAGAGTCTCATTTTGTGCCTGACAGTTTTGGGTTTTCAGAGTTTGTACATTATTGATGTTTGAAGAGGATGAAAAGAAAAATGTGAAAGTGCCGGCTTGATAGTTTTCTGCAAAAGGAAAGAGCCACATTGCTGTGACTCAAAGGGGGAAAAAGTTTATGAAAAAGTGTTCTTCTTAAGAACAATTATAGTATATAAAGGAGTTGTGTAAAAACTGTGATCAACTTTTGAATGGATTATGAACAAAACGCTAAAAATGTGTGAAACTCATATGGAAATATATGGATTTTAATTAGAAACGTGAAAAAACAGTTTTAAATAACTCTTGAAATCATAAGGATAAAGAGTTATATTAATAGATGGAAAAAGTAATACATCTTCGGGGTCGGGTGAAAGTCCCAACCGGCGGTATAGTCCGCGACCCGCATATATGCGGCTGAACCGGTGATTCGTTCATTACGGAAATTCCGGTACCGACAGTACAGTCTGGATGAGAGAAGAGATTCATACAAGATGTTCATCGTGAATGTCAGGTGAAATGCATAATATGACCCCGAGCCAGAAGGTTCGGGGATTTTTTATGCGCCGGGGATCCATTTTCTTTTTCTTATGTTTCTGAGGCAGAAAGGATATTCGCCAAGAGCAGTTCCCTTTGTGCCGGAAGAACAATATTAACCGTGCAGAAAAACGCGGAAGAGAAAAGGAGAGGTTAAAAATGACAGAAGGAACAGGACAACAGGCAGCAGTAAGAAGCAGCAAGACGTTAAAAGTAGTGAAGATGGGAGTGATGGTTGCCATTTCGGTGGCTCTCGTATATCTGATTCATTTCCCGATCTTCCCGGTCGTATCATTTCTGGAGTATGATCCGGCAGATATTCCGATTCTGATCGGAACATTCGCATTCGGTCCGCTGGCAGGACTCGTGCTCACGGTAGTGACATCGCTTGTGCAGGGACTTACAGTCAGTGCCGGAAGCGGACTGTATGGTATCCTGATGCATGTGATCGCAACAGGAGTACTTGTTCTTGTGGCAGGAAACATTTATCAGAGAAAGAAGACCAGGGTGAGTGCAGTGATTGGTCTGGCATGCGGTACAGCTGCAATGGCTATTGTGATGATGGGTGCTAACATGGTAATTACTCCGCTGTTTATGGGTGTTCCGGCGAGCGCAGTATGGCAGCTCATGCCGTTTATCGTGGGGTTCAATGTAATCAAAGCGGGAATCAATGGCATTGTGACATTCATCCTGTATAAGAGGATTGCAAATTTTCTCCGCAGATAAGAGGAACAGCTATTTAGTTTAATAATTACCGGTTTTAAATCGGACGAAAACAGGAGCATATGCAGACCGTATTCTGCCGGGAGGGAGACTGTGTTCAGCTTCCGCTCCGGGCAATAAGGAAAACTAACGGCTTCGGGCATGGACAAAAAGCAGGACTGACAATGAGCAACTCGCCTGCGGCTCAAACAATCTCATTGTCAGTCCTAAAGTCCCTGCCCGGAGCCGTAACTTTTCCTAATCACCCTTCCGAAGTCAGCTGCTCACAGTCTCCCTCCCGGCAGAAAAGTTTTTGCAATAGGGGCTGTTTTCTGTTCT
>DXGZ01000074.1 GCA_019113645.1 Candidatus Mediterraneibacter vanvlietii
CTTACGCTCCTTTCTTTTGCAGTTGTTAGCACTCGTTGTAGTGGAGTGCTAACATCTATGCTCTTAAGATAGCACCACTGAAAATATTTGTCAAGAGCTTTCCTCGTATTTTTATCGTAAGCGCTTAATTCTTGGGTAACTATACATTTGCCATTTTGCAGTTCATAATGATTGATAGTAAATAGTTTTTTACTCCACTTCGCAGATAGGAAGTGGACAGTTACTATATTTGGAGGTTTCATTATGAGCAGTAAACGTGCCCCAGGGCGTTCCCTGGATGAATGGATGGAACTGGTGATCCAGTGCAGACAGAGCGGGCTTACTGATGCCGCATGGTGTAATGAACACGGGATCTCTCCCAGCTGTTTTTATAATGCGGTCACACGTCTGCGTAAAAAGGCCTGTCAGATCCCAGGACCAGCTGGCAAAGCCAGTACCCTTGATCTTACATCCCACAAACAGGATGTGGTTCAGATCGCTATAGAACCGGAAACTTCTCCGGCAGAACTGGTTTCAGATAAAGATAACCGTTCTATGTACCTTGATAATCCACATACGATTGAGATCGAAGCCAGAGGACTGATGATCCGGATGAATAATACTGTCCATCCTTCGCTCCTGAAGATCCTGATGGACGCGCTGAAGGAGCCATTATGTTAGCGGATATTTCAAATGTCGATGCCATTTATATCGTCTGTGGAAGAACAGACATGCGTAAATCTATTGATGGCTTATGTGCGATCATCCAGGATCAGTTTTCCATGGAGATCGACCATGCACTCTATCTTTTCTGTGGACGGAAATGTGACAGGATAAAAGCCATCTTAAAAGAACCGGATGGGATCGTTATGATCTATAAACGGCTGACAGCCCAGGGGTCTTACCGGTGGCCGAGAGATAAGTCAGAAGTCCGGAACCTCACATGGAGGGAATTCGACTGGCTGATGTCAGGCATCGATATTGAGCAGCCAAAAGCGATCAGAACATCCTGTGCAAGGCAGTAAAACTGCACATAAAACAACCCGTTTTTTCTGTATTTTCGGCATTTTCAGGGCACACTGTTTTCCCGTTGTACTGGCAGTCCAGTCTGTTTTCTGATATAATAAAGATACCAAAAACAGGAGGAAAAAACAGTGGCAGACAGTTCCAAAGATATCCAGCTGCGAGAGCTGAAAGACGTGATCATGGACCTGAAAAATTCAATAAAAACTCTTCAGGCAACTGTCGATGCCGGAAACAAACGGGAAGAAGCCCTTATACAGGAACGTGACAACCTGAAAGAAGAAGTGGAACTTCTCCGCAAAAAACTTTTTGGCACTTCCAGCGAAAAACGCTCCACTGATCTTCCGGGACAGCTGAACCTTTTCAATGAAGCGGAAATGGAACAGGATCCTGCAGCCGCTGAAGCCGAAGAGATGGCAGCACAGCTTTCCGGGAAAAAGAGAAAAGCCCGCGCAGCAAATGCAGAACGTTTTAAAGGCCTGCCCGTAAAAAAGGAATATCTTGATATCCCGGAAGAGGAAAGGTTCTGCCCGGTCTGTAATGCCCCATTGGAAAAGATCGGTGAAGAGTTCGTGCGCCGTGAACTGGTCTTTATACCGGCAAAGCTGAAAGTCATTGAATACTACAGCATCAGCTATAAATGCCCGGAATGCAGCAAACGTGATCTTCCTGTTATCAAAAAAGGAAAAGACGGAAAACCGCATATGCTCTATGGGATGGCTTCGGCAGGAACAGTTGCATGGGTGATGTACCAGAAGTTCTGCAACAGCCTGCCTTATTGCCGTCAGGAAAAAGACTGGAAGCAGTATGGTGCGTCCATCACAAGGGCGACCATGGCAAACTGGGTCATCCTCAATTCAGATGCATTTTTCCGTCCGATGTATGAATACTTCCACCGGAAACTGCTGGAGCGGGAATTCGCAATGGCAGACGAAACACCCCTGCAGGTACTGCATGAACCAGGACGCCGGGCCCAGTCAAAATCCTACATGTGGCTTTTCCGCAGCGGGGAAGATGGAGGAGTACCGATCATCCTTTATAAATACTCGGAAACCCGTGCCGGAGACAATGCGGTTGAATTCCTTCAGGGATTCAAAGGCTACCTGATGTGCGATGGGTACAGCGGGTACAACAAAGTGCCGGATGCAAAGCGTACAGCCTGCTGGGCACATATACGCAGGTACCTGGTGGATGCAGTCCCGAAAGGCAAAAACCTGGATTATAGCCAGCCGGCTGTGCAGGGTATCCTGTATATAGACCGTCTCTTCCGTTTGGAAGAAACGATCAAAGCCAAAAGCACAACCTTCGATTCTCTCAAAAAAGCACGCCTTGAGAAAGAAGTGCCTGTCATTGAGGGCTTTTTGTCGTGGCTTGACTTGCAGAAACCTATCCGGGGATCCCGGATGGATAAGGCAGTCACCTATATCCAGAACCGCCGGACCTATCTTATGACCTATCTGGAAGATGGCAGATGCAGCTTTTCTAATAATCTCAGCGAGAATGCGATCCGCCCATTCACGGTAGGCCGTAAAAACTGGCTGTTCTGTGATACTCCGAACGGTGCACAGGCCAGTGCCATTGTATATACCATGGTAGAAATGGCGAAGGCAAATGGAGTAAACGTCTATCACTATCTGACCTACCTGTTAGAGAAACAGCCTAATGATAGTATGAGTGACGAAGAACTGGATCAGCTGGCACCATGGAACGAAGATGTCAAAGCAGAACTCAGGCGCCGGGTAGAAAGCTCCGACGAATAATCAATCATATGTGAATTGTCAAGGTACTCCGACTGCAGAAAAGTAGTCGGATATTTTTCTAGCGACACCTGAAAATTAAGCGCTTACAATAAAAACACGCTACCGACTAAGCCGATAACGTGTTTTTAAGTATGAGTCGCTATCCTTATATCATATGAAAATGTGTAAGTAGGTAATCATCCGTATCTTCAAATCCCTTCCTACATTTGATAAGATGTTCTCAAATGATGGAGGTGATACCAATAGAGATGGATGACAATAAAATCTCAAAAAGTGATCTCTGGGCTGATCGAGTCCATGCTTTCCAGGAAAGCGGCCTATCCCGCAAAGAATGGTGTCAGCAGAATGAGATCCCGCAGTCTACTCTGGGCTATTGGATTCGAAAGATTCAATCAGAGGCTCCAGAAACGGAATGTATTTCTGATCCGGTGTTCGCAAAACTGCCTTCGGAACAGGAGCTGCAGTTCAATGCCCCTGCGGGGACTCCTCCTGTAACAATCCTTCTTCCGGAAAACATCCGGATTGAAGTTGGGGCAGACTGTCCTTCCAGGCTGATGACGGCGCTTCTGCAGGCATTGAAGAACTATGCTTGATTTTTCAGGAAGCACAACGGTCTATCT
>DXGZ01000075.1 GCA_019113645.1 Candidatus Mediterraneibacter vanvlietii
CGATATAGAAACGGAGAACGAGTGGATACAATTCGAGAGTGTGCATATAGATGGAAGGTAAATCCGAACACAGTACATAAACTTTATAAGTATATGTGTGATAAGGGGATTTTAAACACTCAAATAGGAAAAGGCACGTATTTGACTCAAGATGTGGCACTTATTGAAAGTTTCAGGCTAGATATTGCACATTATCTTATTATGAATTTACATAGAAAATTATCTGATTTAAACTGTACGGATAAAGAAATAGTAGAAATGATAAGCTTCTATATCAAAACATAAATACAGTATAGAGCTAGAGCTAAGAATCTATGTCTTATGGAGTAGTGCTTTGGTGTAAGTACTATTTTTATAAACAATGTTAAGGGTTTAAATAGTGAAGATGAACAAAATGCAAATATATAAATATTATTCTGTTTCTGATGAAATCTTTGTCAAAATTTATAAGGGGCATTATAGAAAAGGAAGTATACTTCCAGCTATAAATAAATTAGCAAAAGAACTAGATACAAGTCCAGAAACAATTCGTAAGGCACTCTATGTTCTTGTGGATTTTAAAATATTGACTAAAAGTAAAAATGCTTTTTTTATAACAAATGATATTTCATCAATTGAAGAGTATAAAGAATCGTATATTAAGAAGTTCAAAAATATGTATGAAGAGGCAATTCAGAAGTTTGAAAAATAATTTATACATTTGGTTTATTAGTTATAGGCTTTTCTTCTAAAGAATGAAAGAGAATTGTTGTTGAGGCAAATTAAACTAAGTCCCTAAATGTATTTTATTATTTGCAACAATTGAAAGAAAAATGAAACATTAAATGAGATATTTTTAGTTCTAAAAATCAAAATAAATGAAAAGTATTTTAATGGTGGCTGGTTTATAATCAGATGCCATTTTTTATTTGACGGAAGAGCTGAAAACTTAATGTGTGGGGTTAATTATAGTCAATTTAAGACTAAAAAAAGTTATTTTATACCATATTTATTATACGGTTATCCAAAAAAGAATATACTTTAAATAAAAAACTATAAAATGGAGGTTTATCATGAACAAAAGATTATTTACTTCAGAATCAGTAACAGAGGGACATCCAGACAAAATGTGTGATGCCATTTCAGATGCAATTTTAGATGCGTTGATGGAGAAGGATCCTATGAGTCGTGTTGCCTGTGAAACAGCAGTAACTACTGGATTGGTTATGGTAATGGGAGAGATTACTACAAAAGCATATGTGGATATTCCGCAAATTGTGAGAGATACAGTTAAGGAGATTGGTTATTGTTGATTTATAATTAAAACTGACCCAGGATTTACGAGGAAAATTGACCCACCTTAGAGTCGGGGAGTGAGTAAGTGATCCTGGTCCTGATACACTGTACCTTGAAAATTTAACACTTAGAATTGACCCACCTGATCAGTTACAGTAGAATCCGTTCTGTGTCTAACTGAGCACAGGATGGAGGTGAAAGAAGGTGTATGAGTTGCAAGATTGGGCAGCTGTCCAAAGAGTATATAAGCAAACAGGATCCAAGCGTGAGACGGCCAGGATCCTTGGGATATCCCGTAATACGGTGCGAAAACTTCTGAAGCTGACAGAACCGCCATCCTATCACAGGACAGACTATAAGTCCTGCATTGATGGATATAAGGAGCAGATCATTACCTGGCGGTGCAAGCCTTATGAATTTAACGGTACACGCATTTACAGAGAGCTGAAGGCATTAGGCTATGAGGGAAGCATCGGCCCCGTTTATCGGTTTCTCCGTAAAGTTGATGAAGATATTGGACAGATCAGCTCCAAAGCAACCGTCCGGATCGAAACCCCGCCAGGGGATCAGGCCCAGTTTGACTGGTCAGAGTATTCTGTCGTAGTTGGGGGCAGGGAACGGAAGGTATACTGCTTTTCCATGATCCTTTCCGCTTCCCGAAAAAAGGCGGTATGTTTTTCTCTGAGCGATGACGCAGCAGCCATCTACGAAGCGATCCAGGAACTGTTCTATGATCTTGGCGGTGTCACGCTGGAGCTGTTGATCGATAATCCCAAAGCATTGGTGATCAGCAATAATCCAAAAAGCGAGGATGAGATCCGATATAATCCGCAGGCCCTTATGCTGGCAAAGCATCTTGGAACGGAATTGAATGCGTGTCCCTGTTACTGGCCCCGCAAGAAAGGGAAGATTGAATCCCCGTTCAAGTATCTGGAGCAGCAATTCGTGAAAGGGAATTCTTTTGCAACGATGGAAGAACTAAACCGAAGGGGAAAACAATTCGTAAATGCCTGGTGTGATGAAGTCCATGGGACAACGAAAAGGATACCTAACCAGCATTATCTGTTGGAGGAAAAGCAGGTGCTGCTTCCGCTGCCGGACACAAGATACCGGACCAGGCAGCTGCAGAAACGGATCGTAAGCAATGACAGCTTTATCAGTATCAACAGCAATAAATACAGTGTCCCGGTCCGATATGTGGGGCGGACTCTCCTGTTCCGGATCATTTATGGATTTCGCATTGAATTGTACGATCTGCAGGAAAAACCCGTTCTGAGTCTGGAGGCGGCAGACGGGAAGCATACCGTGCGGGTGGATGGGAGCCATTACCGGGAGATCGCACCACAGGTCAGTACATCGATCCCGCAGATCCGCAGGGATTTTACAGAGCGTTTTTCCAATGGGCAGAGATATCTGGAAGCGGCGGCAAGGAAATTTAGCCAGCCAACCCACCACGCCCGGAAGATCATGCTCCTGCAAGATCTGTATGACGATCCTGTACTTGACCGTATTATCGGTTACTGCATTGATCAGGATAAGATGGATATCCGTTCCTTTAAAGGGATCCTGCGGGATTACAATGCCGGAAAGCTGGAACTGCCAGATACAGAAGCTGAAAAGCCGGGATGTGCCGGAAAGTCATCGGAAACAGGATACCGGGATGATGACCCGGCCCTTATCAGGGACTGCAGTTATTATGAAACAAGTACAAGGATGGAGGTGGGATGATGTTTGAGCCGACCTGGGATACAGACGAAGAATATATTGATGCCATGATGAAGCGGTTTAAACTTGTGGACATGAGGGAACAGTATCGGGATCTTATCCAGGAAGCGGAAGCTTCTTCCATGGGATACGGAGCTTTCCTGAAACGGCTGATGTCCGTGGAAGAAACTGGGAAAAAGAACCGCAGAGCGCAAAAACTCCGTATGGAAGCCCGCTTTGAAAAGGAAAAGCGTCTGGAAGATATCGATTATGGTTTTAACCACACCCTGGACAGGGAAAAGATCTCCGAGCTTGGAAGGCTTGGCTTTCTCCGGGCGAACGAAAATGTGATCATCATTGGGCCGCCCGGTGTCGGAAAGAGCATGATCGCAACAGGGATCGGCATGAATGCTGTGAATTCCGGATACAGAGTCCTTTTTATCAATGCGAAGGATCTAGTCGATCAGCTGTACGAAAGGATGCGGGACGGGGAACTCCGTGAGACATTAAAGAAACTGGATAAGATCCCGCTGCTGATCATAGACGAACTTTCCTATCTGAAGATGGACAGGGAACGAGAGAGCCTTTTCTTCCAGGTGATCCGCCAGCGGTATGAAAAGAACTCTCTCATCATCACGACCAACCTGCCGATGGGCAGATGGGACGAGCTGTTTACCGGCAAGCTTGCAGCGACAGCGATCCTGGACCGGCTGGTGCATCATTGCCATATCTTGAGTATAACGGGAGACAGCTACCGTGTCAAAGGGTCAAAATAAAGTGTAAAACAAAAGGACAGTGAAAAATGAACATCAATAAAGAAAAAGAAAGATCCCTGCAGCGGGAATTAAAAGAATACGAGAAGGTAACACCGATGACAGAAGAGGAACGTATAGCCCTGCATGAATGGGTCAGGGACGGCAACAGTATCCATGAGAATGGCAGCATGGTCTGCTGCGAAGGAGGGAGACCCGTCGATTTCCTGGATGTGTACCGGGAGGAAGCAGAACTGCGGAGAAAGCTGTCATCTATGACAGAAGAAGAACGAAAAAGATACCTGTACATGGAATACGGCATTGAGAATGAACCGCCTAAAAAACTGACCTATGAAGAACTGCAGGAAAGATCCAGACGCTTGTACCGGACCTGCATGCTTTACTGGGAAGTCCTGGTCAGGAATGGCCTGGGAGAAGAGGCGGATGAGCATCTCCGTCTGCATATCGGAGAAGAGATGCCGTTTGAAGATCCGGCCAGCTGGTGACAGGTCAGAGGAGTAGATAAGATGGGAAAGACAATCATAAGCGAGGATATCTTCCCGGCGTTGGTGGATGTGTACAACCGGGAAGGAAAAACATCGGCATACGATATGATCCGAAACAGATACGGGGTAAAAAATCCATTTTTTGTAATAAACAGGATTAAAAAATGCGGAAAGTATACATACGATCCGGAAAATGACCGGTTTTCTGCCGCAGAGTCAGATGCCGCAAACCGAGTATTTATGGATCTGGATGAACTATGCGGGACAATTGTTTCTGAAACAGCTGAAAAAGCAGGAACTATCGAAGACAGCAGACCGGCAGCCATGGAGAGACTGGTGCATGAGCTGATCAGTGACCGGCTGATGATGCTCAGCCGGTACATCACGCTGGATTCATCCAGCAGGACAATCATGATCGATCAATCATCCTTGTCGGCTGATGGATATCGGATCGTAACGCACTAAATCGGTGGGTCAATTCACAGTGTAAAAATCGGGATTGACAGATAAAACTGACCCACCTTAGCAGTTAATATAGCAATCACTAAGGTGGGTCAAAAGAAGATAAAAAAGTGGGTCAATTTTACTTGACATTCTACA
>DXGZ01000076.1 GCA_019113645.1 Candidatus Mediterraneibacter vanvlietii
GCAGAGGGCAGTTTGAAAGTGTCTTTGAATCACGTGGGAGACAGTGTGAGATCCTTCAATAAGGGGCTGGCAACACTGCTTCAATATGTGGATACTGTCATGGTTGGGCAGCTCGGCGAGCAGGCAACGGCATCTGTAAGTATTACGACAAATGTAACGTGGCTGGTCAACAGTGTATCGGGGCCATAGGCACAGCTGTTCTTGTCCTGATTTCCAAGGCATCCGGGGAGGAAGACGAAAATCAGATAAAAAAATTATCCCAGCAGGCACTGCTCCTTGCACTTGTATCCGGAGTAGTGATGGAAATAATATCTCTCTTGTTGTGTCCGTATATTCCGGCCTGGATGGGAGCAGAAGCTGCGATCCGGGAACAGGTGTCCAGGTATTTTCTGATCATCAGCGCGCCGCTTGTATTGTTTTTTTGCGCCGGAGCTCTGATGAATCCTGAAATGGAAAGGAAGTAAAAGATCATGGTCAGTCTTGCCGAACCGCATTATACAAACCAGGGTATCAAAGAGACGCGCGCCCTGACAGTAAACATCGTAGATGAAGCAATGCTGGCAAAGGCAGACCGGACGGGATGCGTCAGTGGGAACAACACAGACAAATCCACAATGTTTGCATATCACACAGAAGGGACAGGGGCGTCGGTCATCGACGAGGATCCGGTAGTCATGGACTGTACTGTGGATGACATCTATGAGACGGAAGGATTTGATAATTTTATCTGCAAGATCGACGGCGTTTATGCTGAGGAGAGCGTCTTAAATGCAGCCGGAAAGATTGTTTACCACACGTTAAAGCCGGTTCTTTTTGAGATGCCGACATATGAATACCTCCGTATCGGAGATGTCATTGGAAAATGTATGAATATCAGCAAATAGGAGAAAAAAGAAGCGGCGGCAGGACCGCCCCTCTGTCAGGATCATGGAGTCGGGAAATTCCCGGCTCCTTTTAAGTTTTCCACAGCACACCTATGTTATCGAAAATTATTCAAAATATGTATAGTGAATGATAAAGGACAGGTATTAGACTTGGTAACGAGTACGTCTTATGATATATATTGAAATAAAATGTGAAGAAGGAACTGGTGAATATGGAATACGCAAAACTTGGAAACACGGACATTGAGGTATCGAAACTCTGTGTAGGCTGCATGAGCTTCGGAAAACCCGGAACACTGCATGACTGGACACAGGATGAAGCCGGAACAGAGGAAATCGTGAAACATGCCCTGGACCTGGGAATTAACTTTTTTGATACTGCAAACGGATATTCGGATGGAACCAGTGAAGAATATCTTGGAAATACATTCAGGAAAAATGTTTCAAGAGATAAGGTTGTGATTGCTTCTAAAGTCTATTTTAATCCGGGAAGACTCTCTTCCGAAGCGATTCACCGGGAAATCGGACGCAGGAGCGTTTTCAGTGAAATTAACAGCTGAAGACATTGCGTTTCTGGAAGAACCATATGTGCCGCACAGGATCGTCGGCGCGATAGACAGTAATCCGCCACAGGGCACCAAACTGCTGGACGAGAAGAAATAAAGCAATCGTCTGCTGAATTTGCAAAGAGGAGAAAAATATTGCAAATTGATCTTGTAATGCTGCAATGATATAATCCGGTTAACCGGTAATTATTCAGCAGGAGGGAAGAACGTGGAACTGCGAGTACTGAAATATTTTCTGACAGTAGCGGACGAAGGCAATATTACGAGAGCGGCGGATATTCTGCATGTCACCCAGCCGACGCTCAGCCGTCAGATGAAAGAGCTGGAAGATGAGATGGGAACAACGCTGCTGATCCGGGGAAAACGTTCTGTTACCCTGACAGAGGAAGGATTCCTGTTCAAACAGCAGGCTGAGACAATTGTAGAACTTGCGGACAAGCTGGAACATACATTTACAGATCAGAAGGATGTTATCTGCGGAACGGTGCGGATCGGCGCTACGGAAGCGGTGGGCGGCCGTACGCTGGCCCTTTGTATGAAGGAATTCCGTGACAGATATCCTGATGTTCAGTTTGATCTTTATAACGGTATGGCGGATAATATCAAAGAGATGATAGAACACGGGCTGCTTGATCTGGGACTTGTGATGGAACCGATAGACACTGCAAAGTTCGAATACGTAAGACTTCCCCAGAAGGAGACCTGGGGGATCCTCATACGGAAGGAGCATGAACTTGCTCAAAAGGAGACGGTAACGGCAGAGGATATTAAACCGTATCCTCTGATTATGCCGGGAAGAGAGAACGCGAAAGAGCAGATCCTCCACTGGATGCAGTGTGAAGAACGGCATCTGAACATTCCGGCTTATTACAATATCCTCTCCAATGCCGCCCTGCTGGTGGCGGCGGGGATGGGATGCGCGGTCTGTCTGGACGGCGCCCTGTCCATACATACGGATCCGGAGCTCTGCTTTCGTCAGATCACTCCGGCACATGTCACGAGGAGTGTGGTTTTATGGAAGAAGAACCATCTGTTTTCTCAGGCGGCGTCTCTTTTCATACAGACGATACAGGAGCTGTGAACGGAGACGGGAAAGTTGAGCTGACTGACTCTTCCATAGCTGAAACGTATTCGGGGATGGGCGTGACGAAAAACAAGATCAGAATTGAAAGAAATGTTTTAAATGCATTGCTTTTAATTCTGGTCTTTTATTTTTTAAACAGGAAATTTCGTTTCCGGTATCGTGCAAATCGGCTGCGCTGTTATGCCGGAAAAGCGGGTAACCGGGATGGACTGCAGGGAAAATGAGTAATAGAAAAAAAGCATATATCAGTATGTCACAGAGGTATTAGACTTTTCAAAAGCCGATTTTTATAATAAAAAATGTAACTATTGAAATGTACGGAATACAGCGAGGTATCGACAGATATCCGGAAAAAAGAAGGAGTAGAAGTATGCGGAAACAATGGACAGCGATGCTGCTTGCCTCAACCCTGATACTGTCTTTGACAGGCTGCGGCGCCCCGTCTGAAGATCAGCAGGGGGAAGAAGGGCAGAGCGAGCAGATGCAGGTGGAAACAGAGGATACACAGGAAAACGAAGATCAGAATGCAGGAAATAATTCGGGCAATGTTCTGGTGGCGTATTTTTCCTGGGCGGATAACGCGGTTCTTGAAGAAGATGTGGATGCAGTGTCATCGCCAAGCGTGATCCCGCCGGGGAATGTTCAGCAGCTTGCAGGATGGGTGCAGGATGAGACAGGAGGAGACCTGTTCTCCATCCGTGTGACAGATCCGTATCCGAGCGACTGGGATGCATGCCTGGAGCGTGCTAATGAGGAGCGGGATGAGGACGCGAGACCGGAACTGGTTGAAAATGTAGAGAATATTGACCAGTATGACACGGTTTTCCTGGGCTATCCGAACTGGTGGTATGGTGTGCCTATGGCGCTTCTCTCGTTTTTTGAGGAAAATGATCTCTCGGGGAAACAGGTGTATCTGTTCTGTTCCCACGGCACGGGAGGGCTTGCGAACAGCGTGGAGATCATAACGGAAGCAGTGCCGGACGCGGAGATCTCGGACAGTATCTTCGATTGCTATGAGGAAGATGCATCCTCTTCGGAAGAAGGGATCCGGCAGTGGGTACAGGAACTGGGATACAGTGGAGTTCAGGGAGGAAATATGGGACAGAATACAGAGAATACACAGGGAAACAATTTAAGTCTGCAGATCGGAGATACCGTTCTGACAGCAGCGCTGGAAGATAATTCTTCGGTTCAGGCACTGAGGGAGATGCTTGCGGACGGACCGCTGGTAATCGACATGGAGGATTATGCTGATATGGAAAAAGTGGGGAGCCTGGGGCAGGATCTCCCGACGAATGATGAGCAGATCACAACAGAAGCCGGAGATCTGATTCTCTATCAGGGAAATTCTTTTGTCATCTACTATGCGCCGAATTCGTGGAACTTTACCAGACTCGGGAAGATCAATGATGTCAGCGGGGAAGAGCTGAGGGAGATCCTTGGAGATGGCGATGTGTCCGTAACCCTGTCACTGACAGAGTAAACAGAAAGAAGGAAGTCATATGAAGATAGTTATTTTACAGGGGAGCCCGAACAAAAACGGGTCAACCGCAATACTGACAGAAGAATTTAAGAGAGGCGCGGAAGCGGCAGGGCATGAGGTTCAGAGAATTGATGTGGATGAACTGGATATAAAACCGTGTACTGGCTGTGTTGCCTGCGGCTATGAAGGACCGTGCGTACAGAAGGATGACAATCAGTTTGTACGGTCAGCGGTTTTGGATGCGGACATGATCGTATTTGCCACGCCGCTCTATTATTACGGCATGTCAGCACAGCTGAAAATCGTGGTGGATCGTTTCTGTTCTTATAACAGCAGCATCACCAGAAAGAAGATGAGATCCGCGCTGCTGGCAGTGGCATGGAACAGTGACAACTGGACATTGGATTCTCTGGAGAGCCATTACCGCACTCTGGTCAGATATCTGCATTTTAATGATCAGGGCATGGTGCTGGGAAGAGGGTGCGGCAGTCCGGGAATGACGAAGAACACGGAATATCCGGAGAAGGCTTATGAATTAGGATATAATCTGGGAAGATCACTTTAGGATGGGAGGAACTGTATTTGAAACCTAAGATGATGTTCAAAATGGCGGTGGATCTGGCGATGACTGTCCTGCTGTTTCTTCTCATGGCGTATCTGCTCGTGGGCGAGACGGCTCATGAGTGGCTGGGACTTGCCATGTTCCTCCTTTTTATTCTCCATCATATACTGAACTGGAGATGGTACAGAAGCCTGTTTAAAGGAAACTATACGCCGATCCGTATCCTGCAGACACTGCTGAATATTCTTCTTCTGGCATCAGTGATCGGGCTGATGGTAAGCGGAATTATCCTGTCCCGGGAAGTCTTTGATTTCCTTCCTGTATCCGGCGGTATGGGATTCGCCAGAATGCTTCATATGCTGGCGTCTTACTGGGGATTTCTGTTCATGAGCCTGCATCTGGGGCTGCACTGGAGCATGGTGATGGGAATGGCGAGAAAAGCTGCCGGTATCACCACCTCTTCTTCGGCCAGAACGTGGACACTGCGGATCCTGGCAGCAGGGCTTTGCGTATATGGGATCTATGCGTTTCAGAAAAAACGGCATTGCGTCATATATGTTTCTAAGGACGCATTTTGTTTTCTTTGATGTAGAGCGGTCTCTGATTTCCTTTTTTGCCGAATATCTGGGTATGATGGGGCTGTCGGGTCCTTTGCTGCGATACAGAACATATTCAGTGACGCGTCGGCGATCAGCCTTCCGGTGCCGTTGCAGATGGTGACACGGACGACAACGATTGTTTTTCCGCTGGATACCACAGCGCCTCTGGCGTAAAGTGTTCCCTCGCGTATATTGGAGATGTAGCTTATATTCATAGTCTGGGTCACATAGTCTCTGCCGTCGGTTTTGGCGGCAATGCCCGCCGCGCAGTCGGCAAGCGCTGAGATCAGACCTCCGTGGGCATAACCGTTCAGGTTGCGTCCGTCATCGGAGAGAACGGTACAGACTTCAGCATAACCGTTTTCAGCTGTGAGGACTTCGATGGAATTATGAGTCATGAAATAATGGCTGTTTCTGTAAATGTCTAATTTGTCCAAACTGTACGCCTCCTTTAAATCAAATTCCCTGATGCCTGCATCGGGAGATTTGACTGTCAGTAGATATATAGATATAGAGCAATTTGCGTGCCAATATCTGCTAACTGTGATCTGCTAACTGTGGAGTTCTGACAGGTAATGTCTGATATAATCAATAAATGCGTTTGCAGCAGGTGAGAATATCTGCGTTTTTTTCCAGACAAGGACTGTGCCTGTCTCAAGTGCGGGCTGGAAAGGGATAAAGCGCAGACCGTCATAGGAGCAGTTCAGCTCAATGCAAAATGTCACAGTTCGTTCCACGCCGTTATGAAAACCGCAGGGCTGCGGAAGATGATGGATTTAATCTTCAGCAGCCTTGTTAATGCAGGTGACGGCGTTCAGGCTTCTCGGATATCCGATATACGGAAGGCACTGAGAAACCACCTTGATCAGGAAAGCTTTATCATTGCCCAGATTCATATTGCCCTTTGAGTGTGCGATGAGCTGTGGCTCGCATCCGCCCTGGGCAGCGAGGAAACAGAATGTGATCATTTCACGCTGTTTCAGGTCAAGCCCTGTGCGGGTGTAGTAATCGCCGAAGCAGTTGTCCGCAAGCCAGCGGTTGATGTGACCGGCTTTCCATGCTTCTTTCATATGGTCGCCGAAGATATCAGCCTGAGCCTGCGCGCCTTTTTCCAGGCGGTCTTCCATAGTAGTTGTCGCCTGTCCTTCCAGCGGAAGTTTCACGCCGCGGGCCGTCAGGATGGCGTTGACAGCGTCAAGGAAGGGGCGGACCCGTCCGATTCCCAGATAATCCACCGCCTGATAGACAACTTCTTTCAGCATAACCGGTGTGAGACCTGCGTCCAGCGCGCGGGGAACCTCTGTCCGGAACTCGTCAATGCCCTGGCATCCGATCAGGGTAGCGGTAATCGCCATATGGCGGGTAACATCGTCGAGCTGCTGTCCTTCTTCATTGACAACCTCGTCAAAAGCAAAATGTTCAAATCTCTCCATAAACTCCGGATCTGTCTGATGATAATTACTCATTTTAAATTCCTCCTATAAAATTCTTCTGTTATAATTTTGTGACAATACGGCTAATGGACCTGACCGCCCGGGAAATCACGTCTGTGTGATTCACTGAGCTGACAGATCCATAATAGAACTGTTACTGTAATTTTGAATAAGCTTCGTCATCCACTGCTTCCAGCCATTCATTGCTTGTCTCAGTTCCCGGAACTTCGAATGCAATGTGGGAGAACCAGCTGTCTGCTTTGGCGCCGTGCCAGTGTTTTACCTCCGTCGGAATTACAACAACCGATCCCGGCTCAAGGCTTACCGGATCCTTGCCTGCTTCCTGATACCAGCCGCTTCCGGCAGTGCAGATCAGAACCTGTCCGCCGCCTGTTTTTGCGTGATGGATATGCCAGTTATTGCGGCATCCTGGCTCGAATGTGACATTCGCCAGAGCGATCGGGCACTCATCAGGTTTTGTCAGCGCGTTGAGATAAGAATTGCCGATAAAATACTGAGCAAAAGGGGAATTCTCCTGTCCGAGTCCGAATACGTTTGCCTTGTCAAATGTTTCTTTGTCCTGAATTCTCATGATAAAATCCTCCTTAAATATTTTCTTCATTCTTTTTATTGTTACGGATCTGATAGCGGAGATAATCAAGCTTGCTTACCTGCTTCTCGCAGAAATGGATGTCATCCAGAAGGGTACGGCGTTTCTGATCAAGCATTTTAAGACGTCGGTCATCGCTGTTCTTCTGTTCCAGAAGAAGCTTCATATATGTCTCTATTTCTGCGTTCTCAAAACCAATATCATGCAGTGTCATGATCAGCCCCAGACGTTCCAGGTCTGTGTCGTCATACTGCCAGACACCCATTACTTTTTTGACTGCTCCGCACAGTCCCCAGCGCTCATACTCGTGCAGAATGTCGAGAGGTATGTTGTAGCGCTCGCTCGCTTTGTTGATGGTCATTGGTTCCCTCCTCTCACAATGTAACATTTCAGTTCACGCCATTTGCATAGAAGGGTGCAGCATAAATGCAGGCGCTTTTAGGAACAGCTATATTGTAGCTCGCTGTGGGAAATGTGTCTAATGCCTATATTAAATTGTGATGAATGCCTGAGGTGTATTGCAGATCCGCTATTTAGTTGATTAGGTTCGCTGACTTTTTGAGACGATATTTCCGAAAACAGGGGAGCATTCTAAAACGTATTCTGCAAGGGCGGAGACTGTGTTCGGCTTCCGCTCCAGGAGCTAAGAGAAACTAAGGAGTTCCGGGGACGGACTAAAAACAGGGACAGACGGTGAGCAACTCGCATTCGCTCAGACAATCTCACCGTCTGCCCCAACGTCCCTCCACGGAACTCCAAGTTTCACTAAGCGCCCTCCGAAGTCAGCCGTCCACACTCTCCACCCTTGCAGAAAGGTTTTCGAAATGGGGCCTGTTTTCTGCTTTATCGGCTGGGAAAGTCATCGAATAATC
>DXGZ01000077.1 GCA_019113645.1 Candidatus Mediterraneibacter vanvlietii
CCAGCCCTTTAGAAGTTCCCGGATTCTGGAACGGAACACGGAACGCATCTCCCCGCTCTCAGAATACGTTTTTTTAGCTGTCTGTTATCGTTTCCTGCCCTTTTTCTGATGGGATCCCCTAGTGAACTAAACAGCTGCAATATCGTCTTGACTTTTATTTCTTACATGTGTAATATTATATCAGAAGGGAAGCACATCCATATGTTTCCCGCCCCCAAATCAGCGTTTTATTTTCTTCTAAGGAGAATATCATGTTTAAAAATTACCGAAAAAGTGTTTTCATTCTGTTTCTTCTGTTCTGTGTTGCATCGGCAGGCGGATGCGCTGGTTCTTCTTCCGGCAGCTCCGAATCAGAAGCTGAAGCTGATATTGATGAGGATTCCGGCACATCTGAGACAGCAGAAGCCGAACAGTTAATTTATGAATGCGCCGGACAGGCGGCTCAGGTATGCAGCAATATTGTATCTGACGGGACATTTTTCAGTGATGCGGATTGTTCCGGCACCATGCAGAAACTGCTTGACTGTCTGGCCTCAGCCGGATACTGTGCCGCTGATACGGACAATGGATTCAACATGACGAATTATGAACAGATGGATCAGTTCTGCAGCATGGCCGCACAGGGCGAGACTGCAGAAGCGGATCTTGTTCTCCTTATGGGAACCGATGGATTTGTCTATTATCACTTTTCTTCTGAAGACGGAGAAATGGATATCGAGAGATGTACTTTCTATTGGGCTGCGGGCGAGCCGGGATATTATGAACCTTTCCGCGCAGAAAGATGGGAATATACAGAAAAAGGGTATTTCTTTTTTGACCAGCACCGGATGCCCGGATATGACGGTCCTCCCGGCGAAATCGGAATCCGTGTAAAGCCGCTGGATGAGAACTGCCTCCGTTTTAACGAGAAATATGTCCGGCCCGTCGGATACAGCAGAAATAATATGCTGATCAGCAACTGGAGTGAGGCCGATGATTTCGGCTCTCTGAATTTTTACGACCTGTTCGATCTTCTGTATAATGCGAAATACGGAGAGAACGTGCCGTATCTCCACGAATTCACCGGTGCGGAATATGAGATTCCGGCTGCTGAATTTGAAGATGTGCTCACCAGCTATCTGAATATCTCCCCATCCCTCATCCGGTCACGCACTGCCTATCTGCCGGATACAGACTCCTATCTGTATCATCCCAGGGGACTGAATGACGCGGAATATCCATACGGACCATATTCCGAGGTTACTGCCTGGGAAGAGCTGGGCGACGGCACACTAAAGCTCACTGTTGACGCCGTCTGGGTAACTGAGTTTTCCGATCAGGCGGTCACCAGTGAGCTGACTGTACGGCCGCTCTCAGACGGCAGTTTTCAGTATGTTTCAAATCAGGTTACTTATTTGCAGGATGGAGTCGGCGGAATCTGGTATTCGCCGCGCCTTACAGAAGAAGAATGGCGGGCTGCCTACGGGCAGTAACCCGCCTGATGGGTTCACCAAATACGTCTTTTCATATCAGGAAAGCATGTCTTTTAGTATTTCTCCTGTAACCTGCGCCGCCAGGCTGCCTGTAGCATCGGAATCCCCTTCCAGCAGCGCGGCGAAAAAGCAGGGGCCTTCTTCTGTCTCGATATAACCGACAAACCAGCCGCAGACATTGATCCCGTTTTTCTCTCCGGTTCCTGTCTTTCCATATACAGAGTATCCTTCTCCTGTTTCCAGAAGAATCGCCTGTTTCACAGCTTCAATATTCTGCGGCTGAAATCCGAACGTATTATCATAGAGCTTCTGAAGCATCTCTACCTGCTCCACTGGTGATATCTCAAGTGTGGAATCCAGCCAGTAGTTCTCCGGATCTCTGCCCGGATTCTGATTGCCATAACCGATCTGTTCTACAAAATCTTTCACCTGCTCCATTCCCGCCACACGGTCGATTACATGAAAATACCAGTTTACCGAATTTCTGATTGCAGTGTTCAGATTCTGATCCCGTTCCCATGTATCGGTCCAATACGAAGTTCCATCCCACTCCATCTCTGATGCTTCCGGACTTATGATTCCTGATTCAAGACCAAGCAGCGCATCATATATCTTCCATGTAGAAAGCGGCGCCACTCTTGACAAGGCCATATCTTCATTGTAAATCGTCCACTGATCCTTTCCCTGTTCATAGAGGACAAACGTTCCCGCATTGTCACCGAAATATGCTGACAGATCCGTGCTGACAATATTTTTTCCTGTCATGTCAAACTCATACGAACCGTTTCCGCCGGCACGGACGGACAGGAAGGGAACAAATGATACAAGGAAAACAGAAACCAGACAGAACAGCGCGACGCCTCCTGCCCTGCGTCTGCCGGTAAACTCCTTGAATCCGGCTATATTCCGAATCCGTGCTCTCATCTCTCTCATACCGCCGCTGATCCCGGCACTGACCGGCGTCAGCCCGTACGGTCTGCCTGAAGCAAGATCCAGCAGCGTGTCTGCGTAGTGTCTGTATTCTTCTTTCTTCAACATATTTAAAACCGCTTCATCGCAGGCTGTTTCCCTCTCGATCTTCAGCCTGCACGCAGCATACCTGACCGCTGGATGAAACCAGTATACAGCTCCCAGAAGCTCCGCCAGAAGGTTCATCAGATTGTCCCTGTGCCTGTAATGCTGGAGCTCATGAAGCAGCATATAGCGTATCTCCTGCCTCCTGTTTTCAAAATCCTGCGCAGTTTCCCTTCCCCTCCACTCTTTCTCTGAACCTGACTGTGAATTCACGGAACATCCCCTGGCAATCCGCATCGGGAAATATACTTTCGGCCGGATTACCCCGACGATAACCGGAGATTTCAGATAAGCGGTTGCCAGAAGCGGAATCTTCCTCTTTATATTAAGCTCCTCCATGCACTGCCTGTATATCTCCAGTATTTCCGGATTTTCAAGCGGCGCTGCAGACTGTTCCAGCACTTTTCCCGACCACATATTCTTCGCAAAAAAGAACAGGCTGACTCCAATTCCCGCCAGCCATACCGCCAGAACCATATAGCTGATCCACTGCGGGATCCCGCCGCTCATATCCGCAGCAAAATCCCGTATGCCGTTCAGTGCATCCCCTCCTGCTTCCGCAGGAACACCTGTCTGCAGGACAGACCGGGACACTTCCGTTCCCGCAGCACTCCCTGTACTGCTCCACACTCTCTCAAACCGGATCGGAAGAAACGGCACCGTCAGAAGACAAAATACTGCCATCCATATCCCATATCGCAGACGTGCAGGGAGCATCCGGTGAAAAACAAATACCGCCAGCGCCGCCGTACCGATCAAAAAAGCTGCACTCAGATTATTTATAAGAAATGCACTTCCAAAATCCTGCATCTTACTTGTCTCCCTTTTCTACACGATCCTCGATAATCCTCTTCAGGTTTTTCAGTTCTTCATCCGTAAGCTCGTCATTGCCAAGATAGGAAGAAAACATTGCAGAAAAATCTCCGCCGAAATAACGGCTAATAAAAGAAGAACTCTTCTGCATAAGGTATTCGTCCTCATTTACCTTCGGCATATAGACGAAGACGCGCCCGTTCTTTTCATATGTCAGAGCTCCTTTTGACACCAGCCGCCGGATCAGCGTCTGTATCGTCTTAGGGCTCCAATCTGTTGTCTGAACCAGCCTGTCAGTAATGTCATTCGTACTTACCGGCGCGTTCTCCCATACTATTTTCATAACTTCAAATTCTGCTTCTGATATCTGTGGAAGTTTTTTCATAATTTCACGTACACCCTTTCATCATCCTACAAATGTAATAATTTAATTATAAAAGAACGCTGCCGCTGCTGTCAAAGGTTTTCTGAAAAACAGATACAACGGCTTTTCAAAAACAGATATAATAACCACATTTCCCGGCACATTATATATGTACAAATGCATGATTTTCGCCTATAATAAGTGCCGTGCCGCATAGGAAACCGGCACCTGAAATCCAATCATAATCCAACGATACACATGGAGGGCCATCAAATGAAAGCAGATTATAAACGCACGCTCACGGCCTGTTACACCGGATACATTGTACAGGCGATTGTAAATAATTTTATTCCGCTTTTATTTCTTACTTTTCAGGAAACCTACGATATATCACTGGGCAGGATCACCGCACTGATCACTGCCAATTTCCTGATCCAGCTTCTCATCGACCTGATTTCCGCCGGCTTCATCGACCGGATCGGTTACCGTGCTTCCATGATTATTGCACACGGAACTGCCGCAGCCGGTCTGATTGGACTGACAATCCTTCCGGAACTTACTCCTGATCCGTTTCTCGGACTGGCTGCATCCGTCATGATCTATGCCATCGGAGGCGGTCTGCTGGAAGTACTTGTCAGCCCTATTGTGGAAGCTCTGCCCACAGAAAATAAAGAAAAAGCCATGAGCCTTCTCCACTCCTTTTACTGCTGGGGACACGTAGCAGTCGTACTGATCTCAACAGTATTTTTCACGCTGTTCGGACTGGAGAACTGGAAAATCATGGCAATCCTGTGGGCGCTGGTCCCCCTGTATAACCTCTTCGTATTCCGAAAGGTCCCGATCTGCCCGCTCGTTGCCGAAGATGAAGAAGGGCTCCGCTTCAGCAGCCTTGTCCGCATGCCCTCCTTCTGGATCCTGATGGTCATCATGGTCTGCGCGGGCGCCAGCGAACAGGCGGTCAGCCAGTGGGCATCCACCTTCGCAGAGCAGGGACTTGGCGTGAACAAATCCATCGGCGATCTCGCAGGCCCGATGTTCTTCGCCATCTGTATGGGATCTTCCAGACTCCTCTACGGACTGCACGGTGAGAAACTGAATCTCAGGAAAGCCATGATAGCCAGCGGAGCGCTCTGCGTGCTCGCCTACTGTATGATTTCGCTTTCCCCGTTCCCGGCGCTCAGCCTGATCGGATGCGGCATCTGCGGATTCTCTGTAGGAATCATGTGGCCCGGAACATTCAGCATCGGCGCCGCCGCTTTAAAAGGAGGCGGTACAACCATGTTCGCCTTCTTCGCGCTTGGAGGAGACCTGGGCTGTTCCGCCGGTCCGGCTTTTGTCGGTCTTATCTCTGAACATATGAGCGGAAATCTGAAAGCCGGAATCCTGGGCGCAGTTTTCTTCCCACTTCTTCTGATGATCGGCACGGCGCTGATTCGCCGCGTCCGGACATCCGGGGAGGCTTCCCCTTCCTGAATCCGGCGGACAGCTCCGGCAGGATGAATCCTCCTTGCTATTTTACTGAAATTATAATATACTTACCGCACATGGTTATTTCGAAAGGAGTCAGATAGTTATGAAATTTATATACCCTGCCGTTTTTCGCAAAACAGAAAAAGGCTATCATGCGTTTTTCCCAGACCTGGAATACTGCGAAGCAGACGGCGAGACACTGGATGATGCAATTGAAAACGCCAACGAAGCAGCAAGAAACTGGATCACCGTGGAACTGGAAGAGGAAGAACCGCTTCTTCCCTACGTATCGGACGTTGAAGATATCGCAGTCGAAGAAGGTGATATTATCCGGAATATTTCTGTAAATATCAGATTCTATGAAGGCTGGGATGAATAGCCTCAGCCGGAAGAACAGAGGGAGGAACAGATTATGGCAAAGTATGAAAAACAGGTTCATGGTGATTTTGATTTCTCGAGATAATCATCAGTACTGTTGACGCACTTTAGCCATATGCTCAGGCAGCAATCAGAAGATAAGACGGCGTATCCGGGATGCTTCTGGCATTCCCGGTACGCCGTCTTTCTTTTTCGACTTCTTCTCCAAATACTATTGTTATTCAATTCCCGCTCATTGCTATTTACTTCCCGGTTATTTCCATGCCTGCTTTTACCATCTGCATCACCCGCTCTGCCGCATCGATTACATTCTGTTCCGCTTCCTCCATTGCTTTCTCCAGCGTAACCGGCCTGCACACTGCGGCTTCCATCCCGGATATTCCCTTTTCAAAAATTTCCCTCGCGTCCTTTTCCACTGATCCGCATATCGCAATAACAGGTACATTATATTTTCCGGCAATCTCTGCAATCCCGGAGACAACCTTCCCATTTGCCGACTGACCATCAATCCGCCCTTCTCCGGACAGTATCAGATCAGCCCACTGCACACTCTTCTCAAAATCCGCAATCTCAAGGATCGCCTTGATTCCCGGGCGGATCTCCGCACCCAGAAAAGAGACGAGTCCTCCTCCAAGTCCTCCGGCCGCTCCCGCACCCGGAAGATTCCGGATATCCGGCAGGTTCATCTGACAGATCAGTTCCGCAAACTGAGCCAGCCCCTTATCGAGTATCGCGATCTCCTCCTCTGTAGCACCTTTCTGCGGACCGTAAACCACAGCCGCTCCGTTCTCTCCGCACAGCGGGTTCGTCACATCACTCATAACAACCAGCTCTGTCTCCCGGATCCGCGGATCCAGATTGCTTATATCGATTCTGGCGATCTTATCCAGATATTTTCCGCCAAATCCAACCTCGCGATTATCTGCATCAAGAAACGAAACACCCAGCGCCTGAAGCATGCCGATCCCGCCGTCATTCGTGGCAGATCCGCCGATTCCGATATAAATTTTTCTGCATCCCTTATCAAGCGCTGATGCAATAAGCTGCCCGGTCCCATATGTTGTGGAATTCATAACAGTGTCCGGCGTAACATCCTGAACCAGCGGAAGCCCAGATGCAGCAGCCATCTCAATAACAGCGCTCTTGTCCGGCAGGATACCATATCGGGCAATAACTTCTCTGCCGTCCGGTCCAGTAACCATCTCATAACAATAACTACCGCCGCAGCACGTCATGACAGCATCAACAGTCCCTTCCCCGCCGTCCGCAATCGGAATGCATATAATCTCAGCATCCTCAAAAACTCTCAGAATCCCCTTCCTCATAGCCTCATTCACCTGCAAACTGTCAAGAGACCCTTTGTAAGAATCAGATGCGATAACGATTTTCATCTCCCATCCTCCGTGTTCTGTAGATTTATTATAATGTGTTCAGATATCACTATTGTGAAGAATTTGGGCGAAGAAGTCAACTAAATCTGAGTTTCTCTGATTCTTCGGATTGGACGGACAGTCCGAGAATTGCGGAATAGAGATTACGGACTCGTATTCAAAGGGGAGGGGCATTGTCTTTTGCTCCGCTCCATGGAGTAAGAAAAACTAAGGGATCTGACAAATGACTAAAGACAACAGGGCAGATGGGCAACTCGTTTCACTCAGACAATCCCATCTGCCC
>DXGZ01000078.1 GCA_019113645.1 Candidatus Mediterraneibacter vanvlietii
GGTATTCGATACAGAGGTTTACTCCAACACAGGCGGACAGTCTTCAAAAGCTACAAAGACAGGTGCTACAGCACAGTTCGCAGCAGGCGGTAAAGAGACGAAGAAGAAAGACCTTGCAGGTATGGCAATGAGCTACGGATACGTATACGTTGCACAGATCGCTATGGGTGCTGACTTCAACCAGACAGTCAAAGCTATCACAGAGGCTGAGGCTTATCCGGGACCGTCACTGATTATCGCTTACGCTCCGTGTATCAACCACGGTATCAAGAAAGGTATGAGCAAAGCTCAGACAGAGGAGCAGCTCGCAGTAGAGTGTGGTTACTGGAACAACTTCCGCTTCAACCCGGCTGCAGAGGGAGATAAGTTCTCACTTGACAGCAAGGCTCCGAAGCAGGAAGACTACCAGGCATTCCTTGACGGAGAAGTTCGTTACAATGCTCTGAAGAGAGCTAATCCGGAGAAGGCTGCAAAACTGTTCGCAATCAATGAGCAGGAAGCTATGGAGAGATACGACTACCTGAAGAAACTGGTTGACGTATACGCAGCTGACAAGGCTGAGTAATCAGAAAAATCATATAAAAATGCGGGGTTGCGGATATACCGGACTCCGCACTGTACATATGCTATATTATGTGCAGAAAAAAGAAATGAAGTTCCATTTGGAACGGCGGGAACCCCGGGAGTGACAGCTCCCGGGGTTCCCTGTTTCATTTTCTGGTCTGCTATTTGATAATGCGGTGGCAGACTGCGTTTGACAAAGAAAATATAAAGTGAATAATGAATATTTCTTGACCTTGTATTTCGCAGATAATATAATCATATGCGTTACAAGGTCGTTTTTTATAGAAAGAACAGAGGGTGCGGCATGATCAGGATTGCGATCGTGGAAGATGAGGAGAGTTACATTTCCATATTAAAGGAATATGTGGAGCGGTATAAGGAGGAGTCTGGTGAGCAGATTGAGGTTACGATCTATCATGACGGCGATGAGATTGCTGCGTTCTATCGGGCTCAGTTCGATATTATCCTGATGGATATTGAGATGAAGTTTATTAATGGAATGACGGCTGCTGAAGAGATCCGAAAGGTGGATACAGCAGTTTCCATCATATTTATAACAAACGCGCCTCAGTATGCGATCCGCGGGTATGAGGTAGGAGCGCTGGATTATATACTCAAACCGGTGTCTTACTTTACGTTCAGCCAGAAGTTCGGCCGTGCTGTCGCAAAAATAAAGAAACGGAGCAGCCGGAAAAGGATCACGATACCGGTCAAAGGCGGGGTTATGAGAATGGAGCTTTCCGATGTCTATTATATTGAGAGTGAGGGACACAATCTGATCTATCATACAAAAGAAGGATCTGTGGTTTCATCTGGTACGATGAAATCTGTGGAAACGGCGATGGAGGGGATGGATTTCTCGCGCATCAATAAATGCTATCTCGTCAATTTGGAACATGTGGACGGGGTACAGGATAAATATGCTGTTGTTCACGGCGACCGGCTTCTGATCAGCCGGCCGAGGACAAAACAGTTCATGCAGGAACTGACGAGATACTGGGGGGAACGTTCATGACAGTGGCAGGATTTATTGCGGATCTCCCGGATATACCGAGGATCATAACTGCGCTGGCCCAGTGGCTTGCGTGTCTTGTCTGCATTCTTCCGCTGAAACGCAGAGACAGTGTTAAGGGATGGCGGTTTGCGGCCGTGAGCGCGGCCTTTTTGGCAGCGCAATGCATTTATATGGTGGCGACTGACGGATTTGAGGGGATTGCGTGGAATCTGTGCATGGCTGGGGCGGCGCTTCTGATGTTTTGCTATATCAGAGTGGGAACTGCAACAACGAGGAATAATGCGGTAGGCTGCGGCTGCACAGCTTTTATTGCAGCTGAATTCGCTGCTTCGTTTGAGTGGCAGATCTGGTGCTATATTCATGATCATTTCGATGTTCGGCTGAAAATGTGGAAAATATTAATACTGGTCCTTGTGTACGGAATCGTATTTATCAGTATTTGGCAGATTAATAAAAATATTTCATCCGCTGATGAAGAATTTACAGTGACAGGCAAAGAAACGGTTTTGACTGTGGTGGCGACACTGCTCATTTTTGCGGTCAGCAATCTGGGATTCCTGCCGGTCAGCATGCCTTTTGCCGGACGGGACAGTGCGGAGATATTTAATGTTCGAACCCTGGTGGATCTGGGAGGGCTGGCAATGCTTTATGCGTATCAGTCGCAGTGGAAATCCAGCCATATTCAGAGGGAGCTTGAAACGATCCAGACCATACTGAACAGCCAGTATGAGCAGTACAAGCAGGCACAGAGGGCCGTGGATATGATCAATTACCGCTATCATGACCTGAAGAACCATATTATTGCCCTGAGGACGGAGGGTAATGATTCGCAGAGACACGAGTATCTGGATAAACTGGAAAATGAGATCCGCGACTATGAGGCTATGAACAAAACAGGAAATCAGGTGCTTGACACACTGCTGACAAGTAAGAACCTGCGCTGCATGCAGCACAAGATCAATATGACAAGTGTGATTGACGGCAGCCTGTTCGACTCTATGGATGTTATGGATATCTGCTCGATTTTCGGCAATGCCCTGGACAATGCCATCGAGTGTGAAGTGCAGATCAAAGATTATGAAAAAAGGATGATCCATGTGGACGCATTTTCTGAAAAGAGCTTCCTTATCATTCGTTTTGAAAATTATTACGAGGGGAATATACATTTTGAGAAAGGGCTTCCGGTCACGAGTAAGAAGGAGAAGAGCCTGCACGGATACGGGCTGAAAAGTCTCCGTTATACTGTTCATAAATATAAAGGAGAAGTTCAGATTGATACCAGAGACAACTGGTTCAGTCTGCGCATACTGATACCGCTGTATATGGAGAAGGTCAGTCTGCAGGCAGACTGACGGTCAGATGAAGACGGAACTGCAAACTGCTGCATGTGATAGCGGGAACAGTTGGCGAGCATTTTGATTTGTACGATATGCACAAATTGAAATGCTTGTTTTTGTTATATTTCGACATAAGGTAAAACAGTTTATGCAGAAAACGAACAGTTTGTGAATGTTTTGTAAAAAAACAGTTAACTCCTGTTATAATGACGCCAGTTGACGGGGAGACCCCGTCGAGATCTATAAGAGAAAGGGAGGAAAGACTATGTTAGCAATTAACATGGCGGATGTGGTAAACGTGTTAAATACATGCAGACCATATCTGATTGGTTTTGGGATTGTCTTTGTAATTGCAGTGATCGTCCTGATCGCGGCGTTCAAACTGGACAAGACCAGGAGAAAACTGGTCCGCTCTGAAGCGGGCATCGCAATTCTGCTGGCACTGGTTGTTGTAGTGAATATGATCTGCTTCGGACCGATGAACAGCATGATCTCGCTGGCAACAGGAAACGGTACGATCAGCGAGGAGACATCTGCAGAGGCGACAGACCTTGTAGAATCCATCGCGGAAGAGGGCATCGTAATGCTCAAGAATGAGGACAATATCCTGCCGCTTGATGATTCGAACAAACTGAACATATTCGGCTGGGCATCCACGAATCCGTGTTACGGAGGAACGGGATCAGGTTCTCTGTCCGATGCTTACGAGACAGTAACGCTTCTTCAGGGGCTTGAGAATGCAGGTTTTGAGCTGAACACAGAGCTCTCCGATTTCTATACGGACTATCGTGCAGACCGTCCGGAAGTCGGAATGTGGGAGCAGGACTGGACACTTCCGGAACCGACTGCTGATTCCTACACTGATGATCTGATGAACAATGCAAAAGAGTTCTCTGACACAGCTATGGTAGTGATCACACGTGTCGGCGGCGAGGGCGCAGATCTTCCGACAGATGTAAGCCAGGTTACTTACACAAACAACTCTGACGAGTACAATGATTTCGAGCCGGGAGAACACTATCTCCAGCTCAGCCATACAGAGGAAGATATGCTTGCTCTGGTATGTGAGAACTTTGATAATGTTGTTGTTGTATACAACGGAGCAAATGCAATGGAACTCGGATTCCTCAATGAGTATGACCAGATCAAAGGCGCTCTGTGGTGCCCGGGTACAGGCCAGTCAGGATTCAACGCCCTTGGCAGAATCTTAAGCGGTGAAGTGAATCCGTCCGGTAAGACGAGCGACACATTTGCAGCAGACCTGACAGCGACTCCGACAGCAAACAATTTTGGAAGTTTCTTCTATGACAACACAGAAGAATTCAACATGGAGCAGGTAGGCTTCACAGGAGAAACAGAGATTGTGGCTCCGAGCTTTGTAAACTACGTGGAAGGTATTTATGTAGGATATCGTTTCTGGGAGACAGCTGCCGACGAAGGGCTTATTAACTATGATGAGTCAGTTGTGTATCCGTTTGGCTACGGACTTTCCTATACAACATTTACTCAGGAGATGGGAGAGATCACAGAATCTGACGGTGCAGTCTCTTTTGATGTGACAGTAACCAACACAGGCGACGTGGCTGGCAAGGATGTTGTGGAAGTATACTACAATCCTCCGTATACAAACGGCGGTATCGAGAAAGCGTCTGCAAACCTGATTGCTTTCGAGAAAACAGAAACACTTGAACCAGGCGCTTCCGAGACAGTGACAATTACTTTCAATACAGAGGATATGGCTTCCTATGATTATCAGAACGCGCAGGCTTACGTGCTTGAGGCGGGCGACTATGAGATCAGCATCAACAGTGATTCTCATAACGTGATCGACTCTCAGACATACACTGTAGATGAGACGATCACATACAGCGGAGAAAACACACGCTCTACAGACCAGGCGGAAGTGACAAACCAGTTTGACGCTGCGGCAGGCGACGTTACATATCTGTCACGTGCAGACGGATTTGCAAACTATGCTGAGGCGACAGCGGCTCCGGCTTCTCTGTCTATGTCAGATGAGCACAAAGCAACATTCCTCAACAATGGAAACTATGATCCGTCCAACTATAATAATGACAGTGATGAGATGCCGACAACGGGCGCGGACAACGGACTTGAACTGGCGGACCTCAGAGGTGTTGACTATGATGACGCACAGTGGGATGAGCTTCTTGACCAGCTTACAGTCAGCGATATGGATCAGCTTATCGCTCTCGGCGGATATCAGACAGTCGCGATATCCAGTATCAACAAAGTACAGACGATTGACTGTGACGGACCGGCTTCCATCAACAACAACTTTACAGGAACAGGTTCTGTAGGTTTCCCGTCAGCGGTAATGATCGCAAGTACATGGAATAAAGATATTGCAACGGCATTCGGTCAGAGTATCGGCAAGATGGCTGACGAGATGGGCGTATCCGGATGGTATGCACCGGCTATGAACATTCACCGCAGCGCATTTGCAGGACGTAACTTTGAGTATTATTCAGAGGACAGCCTTCTCTCCGGAAAGATTGCGGCAGCGGCAGTCCAGGGAGCAGAAGAGTACGGAGTGTATGCTTATATCAAGCATTTTGCTCTGAACGATCAGGAGACAAACCGTAACAGCATGATCTGTACATGGTCCAATGAGCAGGCAATTCGTGAGATCTACCTGAAACCGTTCGAGCTTGCAGTGAAAGAGGGCGGAGCTGATGCGGTAATGTCTTCCTTCAACTACATCGGAACAGAGTGGGCAGGCGGAAGCAATGCACTTTGCAATACTGTTCTCCGTGACGAGTGGGGATTCCAGGGATTCGTACTTACCGACTACTTCGGAGTATACGGATACATGAACTCTGATCAGGGTATCAGAAACGGTACAGACTGTATGCTGGTTGCTTACGATACAGAGACAAACCACGTAAAAGATCAGGAGAGCGCAACAGGCGTTCAGGCAATGCGTCAGGCTTGCAAGAACATCCTGTATACAGTAGTAAACAGCCGCGCATATGATCCTGATAACCTTGAGACAGGACTGATGGGATGGCAGATAGCAGCGATCGTGATCGATGTTATATGCGCAGCTGTCATCATTGTACTTGAAGTTGTAGCGATTAAGAAATTCCTTAAGAGAAATGCAGAGGGAGCAAAAGCAAAGACTTCTAAATAATAAAGAAAAACAATAACGAGCGGGCCCGGACCGGATGAGTCCGGGCCTGCCTTGCAGACAGGGAACGGAGGCAGTATATGAGCAATTTAAAAAGCTGGTGGCTGGATAAGTGGGGGACTTTTGAGAATAACCATCC
>DXGZ01000079.1 GCA_019113645.1 Candidatus Mediterraneibacter vanvlietii
CAATCCCCTCGCACCGTTTAACAACATTTTTCCACTCCCTTAAGAAGTTCCAGCGGATTCCTCCAAAGTCACACGGCCCACACCTCTCCGCTCTCAGAAAGTGTATCCAGTCCGTCCGCTTCGCTTCCTTCGCACTTCCCATCGGAAGCTCAGTGAAGCAAAACAGGCTGAAAAAACCGCGAAACGGCGCGGCTTGAAGGTATCACCATTTGTAAAATCTTCTGGCCGCGCCTTTGTTACTGTAGCTATATTGTTACTATATTCCCATATGAATAGAGCAGAAAACAGAACTCTATTGCAAGCACCTTTCTGCGGAGCTGGAGGATGTGGGCGGGGTGACTTCGAAGGCGAATTAGCGGAACTTCTTAGTTGCTCTTATTCCCCGGAGCGGAACCCCGAACATATCCTCCAGCTCCGCAGAATACGTCTTAAAAAACATCTCTGTTTTCGTACGTTCAGCCAATGAAGGTAGTGAACAAAATAGCTGTTTCAATTTAGAAAGAAAGGAAGATACGCTTGAAGACAAGTGATTTTTATTATGACCTGCCCCAGGAACTGATTGCTCAGGATCCACTGGAGGACCGCTCCTCATCCAGGCTGCTTGTGCTGGACAAGGAGACGGGAGAGACCTCCCATCATGTATTTAAGGAGATTATCAATTATCTCAATCCTGGGGACTGCCTTGTGATCAATGACACAAAGGTGATTCCTGCCCGCCTGATTGGTGCAAAAGAGGAGACCGGTGCAAAGATCGAGGTGCTGCTCTTAAAAAGAGGCGCGGATGATGTCTGGGAAACTCTTGTAAAACCGGGGCGCAAGGCGAAACCGGGAACCAGAATCAGTTTCGGAGACGGCCTTCTGGTCGGCGAGGTTGTGGATATCGTAGATGAAGGCAACCGTCTGATCCGTTTTGAATATGAAGGAATCTTTGAAGAGATTCTCGATCAGCTCGGACAGATGCCGCTTCCGCCTTATATTACGCATCAGTTAAAGGATAAGGATCGGTATAACACCGTGTACGCAGCACATCCGGGCTCTGCGGCAGCTCCTACAGCGGGACTTCATTTCACTCCGGAACTTCTGGAAGAGATTCAGGAGAAAGGAGTGGAGATCGCACATGTGACTCTGCACGTAGGACTGGGGACATTCCGTCCGGTGAAGGTGGACGATGTGGAAAACCACCATATGCATTCAGAGTTCTACATGATTGATGAGAAGGCGGCAGAGAAGATCAACCGCGCAAAGGATAACGGAAAGCGCGTGATCTGTGTGGGAACCACAAGCTGCCGGACCATCGAGTCAGCGGCTGATGAAAACGGAAGACTTAAAGCATGCAGCGGATGGACAGAGATCTTTATCTACCCGGGATATCAGTTTAAGATTCTGGACTGTCTGATCACGAATTTCCATCTGCCCGAGTCCACCCTTATCATGCTTGTGTCTGCTCTGGCAGGACGTGAGCATGTGCTTTCCGCCTATGAGGAAGCGGTGAAGGAGAGGTATCGGTTCTTCAGTTTCGGAGATGCGATGTTTATTGTTTAATACCAGGTCTTAACATTTGTTGGAATAGAGGACGAGAAAAGGACAGTGAGAGACCTGTCCTTTTTGATTGAGAAAATTTGTATTTATATCTTGACTTTGACGCTGCGTCAACTTATATCATTGTTGACAGGACGAAACCAGAAAACTGGTCTGTGGGGAAAAGATATGTTCAGTCCGGTGAAACAGGAGGAAAAACTTATGTACAGTATCAGAGAACTGTCGGAAATAGCGGGAGTGAGTGCACGCACCCTGCGCTATTATGACCAGATCGGTCTTTTAAAACCAGCGCATACAAACGAAGCAGGATACCGGTTTTACGGGGAACAGGAGATAAACATGCTGCAGCAGATTCTGTTTTACCGGGAACGGGGGATGGATCTGAAAAGTATCCGAAAGATACTGTATGATGAAAAGTTTGACCTTGCAGGTGCGCTTGAGGAACATCTGAGGGATCTGGAGCAACAGAAAAATCGGATTGACCTGCTGATTGATCTGGTACAGCGTTCTATTCGATCAATGAAAGGAGAAGTTGATATGAGTGATACAGAGAAATTCCAGGCATTTAAAGAAAATGCTGTAAAACAGCATGAAGATATGTACGGTGCGGAAGCACGCAGGAAATATGGAGATGAAGAGGTTGATGAAGCACAGAGAAAGGTTCTAAATATGACGGAGGAAGAGTACGAGAGATTTGAGAATCTCGGAAAAGAGATCCGGGAGAGATTGAAAGAAGCAGTTCTCGCAGACGTCAGCCCGGACGGTGAGGAGGCTGGCCGCATCGTGATGCTCCATAAGGAATGGCTGGGCATGACCTGGAAGAAGTATACGGAGGAAGCGCACAAAGCCATGGCAAATCTTTATATCAGCGATGAGAGATTCCAGGCATATTATGACCGGGAAGTAGCCGGATGCGCGGTATTTCTGGAACAGGCAATCAGAAATAAGGTTGGCGCAGAAAAATAGTTGGACAGCTTCTAATTCTATGCGGTCTATAATGTAACGAAAAGCCCCGGACGGTGATCCGGGGTTTTTGCTGTAATTCAGACAGAAGCAGGGGAAAATTAAGCTGCCAGAAACCGCTCTTCCGCCTTGTTCCAGTTTACGACATGGAACCAGTCGTCAATATACGCAGCCCGCTGATTATAATGTTTCAGGTAGTAGGCGTGCTCCCAGACATCGATATTAAGAATCGGCTTCATGAAACGGGATAACGGTGTGTTCTGGTTGGAAGAAGTGATGATTTTCAGACCACCCCGGTCCAGAATGAGCCATGCATAACCGGAACCGAATACGGAAAGAGCCGCTTTTTTAAATTCAGCTTTGAAGTTCTCCGGACTTTGGAACTGCCAGGACATTCGGGCAAAGAGCCGGGGAGCTGAACAGGGGGTACCCGGCTCTTTCATGCTGTCAAAGTAGAAGCGGTGGTTATAGATTCCGCCTGCATTGTTGCGAATTGGGACCTGCAGGTGGCAGGGCAGATTTCTCCAGGAGCATACAAGTTCTTCGAGAGAATATTTCTGCAGAGAAGGATTCTCTTCGAGAAGCTTGTTCAGGTTGTCGATGTATGCCTGAAGATGCCGGTCATGGTGCAGATGCATTGTCTTCTCATCAATGAAGGGCTCCAGAGCGTTATATGCATAAGGGAGCGGCGTATTTACAAAAGGATAACAGCTGTTCATGTCAGAGCTCCTTAAAGGTTTTCTAACAGTGTATGAAAGAGAGCAGGATAAATATTACTCTAGCAGGATCTCCTGTTGGAAAAAGTTTCGGGACCGTTTACAGCATCGGCTGCAGACACTTTACAATTGCCTCTACTGTCCGAACAAAAGTATCCGTATCGACAGATGGATTATTCAGATACGCGTGATAAGCGCCCTGGATACAATAGGAGAGCAGAATATTTTTTTCCGGGTCATTTTGAAATTGAGGGTATTTTTTGAAAATCAGTTTTTTTAATTCCTCATCCAGCCGGCTGCCGAGATGGTTCTGCTCTCTTCCAGAGAACATGATTTTAATCAGTGAGATTTGCGACATAAAGGCAAGACAGAGTTTACGTGTGAAAGCATCTGACTTTTCGCGTGAATAATCTTTCAGATCAGAAATACTGTTAATAATGGACATGACTGTCTCGTGTTCCATGGCTTCTGACAGTGCGTAAATATCTTCATAGTGAGAATAAAAAGTGGACTTGTTAATACAGGCAAGACTGCATAGTTCTTTTACCGTAATCTTTTCCAGGGGCTTTTTTGCCCTGAGTTCCAGGAATGCATTTTTAATTGCTGTTTCTGTTTTTTTTACTCTGAGATCCATATCTGCTTTTCTCCGTTTTCTGCTATAATATCTGATTCATGCGATAAAAACCGACAATTTCCAGACAAGAGTTGTTTATCCGACTAATATCTATTATTGTCGGTGGACGGCTCTTTTTCCGATGGATAATATTTATATAAAGGGGATGATAACGTACAATTATTAGCCCCAGTCTGTTTATATTATAAAAGAAAAAACAACTGCTGTCGATTAATTGTGGAGGTATGAGATGGATTTTTATGGATTTTATACTGGAAAAGTTTTCGATGCGTACAGGTATCTCGGAGCTCACGCGACCGGACAGGGGACAGTATTCCGAACATTCGCGCCGTCCGCGTCCAGGATATCCGTGATCGGGGAGTTCAGCGAGTGGGAGGAATGCCCCATGGAGAAGGTTCATGACGGAAACTTCTGGGAATATACCTGCAGAAATGCGAAGCCGGGAATGATGTACAAGTACCGGATCTATGACCAGAGCGGACAGTGGATTGATCATTGTGATCCGTATGGATACGGCATGGAGCTTCGTCCGAATACTGCTTCCATTATCCGGGATATGGACAACTATCGATTTCATGATGGGGCGTGGATGAGAAAACGCAGTGATCACAGGCAGGCGCCGCTGAACATCTATGAGATTCATTTCGGTTCTTTTCGAAAACCATCTGAAGAGCCGGATGCATGGTACTCCTATGAGGAGATGGCGGATATTATTATTCCTTATGTGAAGGAAAACGGATACAACTATATTGAGATCATGCCGTTAAATGAATACCCCAGTGATGAGTCATGGGGGTATCAGGGAACCGGATTCTACAGTCCGACGTCCCGTTATGGAACTGCGGATCAGCTGAAATATTTTGTGGATCAGTGCCATCAGAACGGCATCGGGATTCTTCTTGATTTTGTGCCGGTTCATTTCGCGGTGGACGGATATGCACTCGCGCATTATGATGGAACCGCGCTGTATGAGTATCCGCACTCTGCCGTGGGGTACAGTGAGTGGGGAAGCTGTAATTTCATGCATTCCCGGGGTGAGGTGCGCAGTTTTCTTCAGTCTGCTGCCAACTACTGGCTGGAGGAATATCACATGGACGGTCTCAGGATGGACGCGATCAGTCGCGCGATCTACTGGCAGGGAATGCCGGAGCGGGGCGTGAACGGCAATGCAGTAGAGTTTCTCAAATATATGAATCAGGGACTGAAAGAGAGGCATCCCTCTGCGATTCTTGCGGCGGAGGATTCCACCTGTTTCCCGGATGTGACAAAGCCGGTATCAGAAGGTGGTCTTGGTTTTGATTATAAATGGGATATGGGGTGGATGAACGATACGCTGGATTATTTCAGAACAGCTCCGGAGTATCGGAGCGAGAACTACCACAAGCTGACCTTCTCCATGGCATATTATTATGATGAGAGATATCTGCTTCCACTTTCACATGACGAAGTTGTGCATGGAAAGGCAACGATCCTCCAGAAAATGTATGGCGATTATGAGATGAAGTTCCCTCAGGCGCGGGCATTTTATATGTATATGTATGCCCATCCCGGGAAGAAACTGAATTTTATGGGAAATGAAATCGGACATTTCAGGGAGTGGGATGAGAAGCGGGAGCAGGACTGGAATCTGCTGGAATTCCCGGCCCATCAGGAGTTCCGGGATTTTATGAGGGAACTGAACCGATTTTATCTGGAACACCCGGCGTTCTCAGAACTTGATTATGATCCGGAAGGGTTTCAGTGGCTGGAGTGCAATGCAGAAGAACAGTGCGTTTACGCATTTGAGCGAAGAAACGCAGAAAAAGCTCTGAAAGGAAATGGACAGAGGAGCAGTGTAGAGCGGATTGCGGCTGTCTTTAATTTCTCAGATAAAGTGCAGGAGGATTTTGTGCTGAGTATACCGGGCGCGGGGAAACTTACTCAGATATTCGCATCCGGTGAAAATGTCCCGGAGACAGAGGTGAAACCAATCAGAGTCTCTGACCCGGCAGAGAAAAAAGGCTCTGCAAAGTTACGGACAGCGGGAAAAGACGCAGAAAAGAACGCTGGAATAGATCTCAAAAACAGCGTGAAAACAGGGAGAATACAGGGGGAGAGCTTCAGCATTACCCTGCCCCCGTTCTCGGCTGTGTATTATAGAATCGAGCAGTCGGATACTAAGAATCATCGCTGACTGTGAGAGCACGGCTCTTCTTCCGGTATGCGGAAGGAGAGTCGGAGAACTCTTTTTTGAAGAGCCTGGAGAAAGCCAGCTGATCATCGAACCCCAGGGAACTTGAAATAAGAGAAATCGGAAGTTCGGTGGTGGTCAGCAGGCGGCAGGCTTTTTTCAGTTTCAGCTCCATCAGATATTTTTTCGGTGATATGCCGAATTTTTCGTGAAATGTTCTGGTCAGATAATTCGGGTGAATACCGAATGATCTGGCCACATCTTTTAAGACAATCTTTTCTGCATAGTTTGTATCCAGATAGAACTTCACTTCATCTGCGGCGGAATCCTTTCCCCAGCTTTCTTCCTGAAAATCAATATCGTTAAACAACTGAGAGATGATATGGAGCAGAATGCTGTTTGCCTGAAAATACTGGCTGGTAGGATTCCCCTCTATTGCAAGAATTTTCAGTATTGATTCTTTATATTTTTCCACATCGAGATCATGGATGATGTAAATATCCTCCACCGACGTCATGAGCTGGTATAGACAAGTCTCTGAATTAATCCCCATAAAACTGATCCACGCATAGGTCCAGGGATCTTCTCTGGATGCCTCGTAGTAGGAAATTTTTCCGGAAGGAATGAGAAAAGCATCTCCCGCGGAAAGCTCAAAGATATGTTCATTAATATGGAGCCTGCCGCTTCCGTTTATGACAAAATGGATCAGCTGATAGGCACGGAATTTAGGCCCGTAGCTGTAGCCGGGACCGCACTCTTCATACCCTGCACTGTAAAATGAAAGGTCTGAATTTGATTTATACAATAATGTGTGTTGGGATTCTTTATATTCTCTCATGAGTCTATTATAATTTATAAGGTTAGTTTTTTCCATATTTTTTATATGAAATACCATAGGAATGTGAAGGAGAATGCTGTTAAATGTAATTAAAGGCGCCGAAGATAAAAGGAAGGAGCTGATCAGTTGGGAAAACGAAGACAGCAGTATCACCTGGAACCTGATAGAGGACTATTGAATGATCCGAATGGTTTATCTTATTATAACGGCAGATATTACGTGTTTTTTCAGTGGAACAGGTTTGCGAAAGATCATTCCCATAAAGAATGGGGATTGTTTACATCAAGTGATCTGCTGAACTGGAGGCTGGAAGGAAGCGCACTCCTGCCAGATCAGACGTATGATTCGTGTGGAGTGTATTCTGGCAGCGCGTATGTGATAGAAGATAAATTATATTTGTTTTATACAGGTAATGTGAAAAAGGACGGGGAGCGCAGAAGCAGGCAGTGCATTGCTGTAACTGAAGATGGAAGAACTTTCCTCAAGCTTGGCTGTGCAGTAGAGACGCCGGACGAATATACAGAACATTTCCGGGATCCGAAAGTATTGAAAACCAGGGAAAACGGGTACTACATGGTCATCGGCGCACAGCGCCTCTGCGGAAAAGGTGCGCTGGCGTTCTGTCATTCGTCTGACGGGAGAAACTGGGAATACAGGGGAATGCCGGCAGTTTCTGAAGATTATGAAATGATCGAGTGTCCGGACCTGTTCAAACTGGATGGAAGATATCTTTTGATTTATAATCCACAGAGCAGGGATAATGGAAAGGACATACCGCTTATGAGTTTTACCGCTGTAAAATTCATTGAATTTGATGAACAGTCAGGAACGTTTTCAGACAGCGATCTCGACCATGGATTCAGCAGGATGGACTATGGATTTGATTTCTATGCGCCGCAGACCTTTACAGATGATCAGGGCCGCAGAATATTGTATGCCTGGATGTCGAGAATGGATGAGAGAGAGGAGACTGCATTTGCTGAAGGCGAACCGAATATCCATTGTCTTACGCTTCCGAGAGAACTGAAAATTATAGACGGGAAACTGTATCAGATGCCGGTCTCCGAGCTGGATAAATTGAAAACCACATGTCCTGCGGTCGCTCGAACCGGGAAAAGTACAGCGGTCATACGACCGGAGCAGCGGACTTACTGCATACATATCAGCCATATTGATTCATACAGAACGCTTTCGATGTGGTTTAATGAAGGAGAAGCTTCGCTGGAATGGCTGGTCGGGGAATCTGTTCTGCGGTTCGGAAGAAGAAGCTGGGTCACGGGACAGACAGAATTTCGGGAGTGCAGTGTACAGGAATTCAGAGAAGCAGAGATCTGGTGCGACTGTTCCAGCATAGAGATTTTTATAAACAATGGTGAGAAAGTGATTTCATCCCGCATAGAGCCAGAGGCAGAGTATCCGTCAGTTGTTATAGAGGGGTTGAACGGTACAGAAGAGATTCTGGCGCATGATATTACGCCGGCGACTGATAAAACCGGACCGGCTGAAACATTACTTTGAATGAAATAGCAGACAGGATGAAATGGCAGCCGGGAAAAAATGACAGAGAAAAGGGCGAGAGTAATTAAGAAACAGAAAAAAGGAGGAAACTTAATATGACAGACAGAGAATTAGCTGAAAAGATAGTAGAGCTTGTCGGCGGAAAAGATAATATTGTGTCCGTGCGTCACTGTGCGACCAGACTTCGTATCATTGTTTCAGACAAGGAAAAGATACAGACAAAAGAAGTGGAAAATCTGGACAAGGTAAAGGGATCATTCTTCAATTCAGGTCAGTATCAGATCATCCTCGGAACAGGGCTTGTCAACCGGATCTATGATGAGACCGTTGGTATCACAGGAAGAGCGGATATCGGTGAATCTGCGGAAGAGAAGAAAGAGGCTGTATACGGCAATAAATTCCAGAGAGCAGTCCGGATGTTTTCAGATGTGTTTGTACCGATTATCCCGGTACTGGTCGCAACTGGTCTGTTTATGGGACTGCGCGGACTGCTCACGCAGGATGCTGTGCTGGGCGTATTCGGGCTGACCCCGGAGGATATCCCTTCCTCTCTTCTGACATTTACACAGATACTGACAGATACGGCGTTTTCCTTCCTGCCGGCGCTGGTGTGCTGGTCCACATTCCGTAACTTCGGAGGCAGCCCGGTGATTGGAATCGTACTTGGACTTATGCTGGTAAGCCCCAGCCTGCCGAGCTCTTATGATGTGGGATCCGGTGTGGCGGAACCGCTTGAGTTCTTTGGATTCATCCGTGTAGCCGGATATCAGGGATCCGTGCTGCCCGCATTCGTGACTGGTATTATTACTGCAAAGTTTGAAAAATGGCTCCGCAAACATATCCCGGATGCAATCGATCTGATTGTCACACCTTTTATTACGCTTCTGGTGGGCATCGTTCTTGCACTGTTTGCCATCGGACCGGTACTTCATTATGTGGAAAACGGCGTGCTCTTTGTAGTGGAAAATATCCTGTTCCTCCCGATGGGAATCGGCGGACTGCTGTACGGTTGTTTCGGACAGCTCCTTGGAATTTTCGGTATTCACCATATCCTGAACTTCCTTGAGATCAGCATGCTGGCTCAGGACGGATGGAATTACCTGAATCCGATCGGTACATGCGGTAATGTGGCTCAGGCAGGTGCAGTTCTGGCAGTAGCGATCAAAGCTGTTTCCAACAAGACGAAACAGGTCGCTTATCCGTCATGCCTGTCCGCTCTTCTGGGAATTACGGAGCCTGCGGTATTCGGTGTGAACTTAAGATTTGTAAAACCGTTTATCATGTCCATGATCGGAGGCGGTGTCGGAGGATTCCTTGCATCCCTTCTTCACCTGAGAGCTACGGGAATGTCCATTACCGGAATTCCGGGAACATTACTGTATCTGAATGAGCAGTTACCTCTTTACCTGCTTGTAAATGTGGTGTCATTTGCAGTGGCATTTGGATTGACATGGCTGTTCGGGTTCAATAAGCAGATGGAAAACCAGCAGTGACAGGATTCGATAAAAATAAGTGAGGGAGCGCCGTTTATGCAGATGGAGCTCCCTCTGTGTCTTCTGTGAATCCTTTTCGCTTTTTCGCACGTTCGATCAGATTTTTAGACTCCTCAAATGCCTCCGGCAGATATGCTTCAGTCCATTCTTTTCCAGCTTTTTCCAGCTTTTTGATTTCTTCCCAGCTCTCCTGAGATCCGTCGGTGCCAGGATCCGATTCATCACTGAAGACGTGCGGGTGACGGCGGATCATCTTGTCGATGACAGTCTGAATCACATCGTCCATTGTAAAATATCCTTCTTCGCTGGCGATCTGAGCGTGAAGAACTACCTGCATAAGCAGGTCTCCCAGTTCTTCTTTCAGATTCTCCGGATCACCGGTCTGGTCCAGAATATTGATTCCACATATCACTTCTGCGGCCTCTTCGATGCATGTAGGTTTCAGACTCGTATGCGTCTGAGCCCTGTCCCAGGGGCAGCCGTCCGGAGCGCGGAGCCGCGCGATAACTTCTTTAAATTCTTCAAATTTTGTCATGGGAGATCTCCTTTGTTTGTCATAGATTTTCTTTGTTGTTATCTGAGAATTATTATCCACAATTTTACTACCAGAATGGAGGAGATGCAAGATATCCGCTATTTAGTTGATTAGGTTCGCCGACTTCCAGTGGAAATATTTCCGAAAACAGGGATACCTTCCAAAACATATTCTGCAAGGGTGGAGACTGTGTTCGGCTTCCGCTCCAGGAGCTAAGGGAAACTAA
>DXGZ01000017.1 GCA_019113645.1 Candidatus Mediterraneibacter vanvlietii
AGCGTTGACAGAATCAGTCTTGTATACACCTTCCCCATCTGTGTTTCTGATGGGATCTCATCTACCAGTTCTGAATTGACATCCGTTATATCAAAATTTCCTCTTGCTAACTTATACTCTTCAATCCATTCTTCTTCAATTTTCAGAGGATTCTCACAATGAAGTACATTAGCCAGACTGATCAGACGTACCCACTCATCTTTCGGTATAGAATTAACAACATATTTGTTTTTCTGATGTAATTTCCTTGCTACACGTTCTATCATATAACATAAAAAATAAAGATCGTTCTCTGTTATTTGCTCTTCCGGGAAAAATTTGTTTGTCATAGCGAATAGCTCCCTTCAAATTTGATAGTCTGTAATGCTTTCTCTGTACAGAATACAATCTGGTGTGTTGGATACTTAAACTTAACCAGTTCCCAGAAAGCCTCTTTCGAAATTCGTTCAGCCATATAATCCTCAACATAATCCCAGATTGTATCATCCGCCATTGGTCCTCAACAATGTCATAATCATGTTTTAAACCGAGCCGACAGTTTACAACAAACTGTAGCCACTCCTCTGTCATCTCACCAAACTTTTTAATGTTCAAGTTCTTATCGGGTGAGTATTCATAAAGATTTACAATATGCTTTCTTCGTTTTGTCAAAGCCCAGCGTTTTGCCTGCTTTTCTATAATTGTACAGTAAAACCCGTATCCAAAATCTTTGTAAAACCCATTTTCCAAAATCTGCGGTTTCTGGACTATGACATTGCTTCCATGTATAAAATCATATATTTTTTCTCCTTCACAAATTAGCTGGTTTCGCTCTGCTCAACTCATGATAAATGGAATTTGAAGTTTAAAACTCATACCTTGTTCCATGTGAAAGTAGCAGTCCATCCGTTAATTCTATGCATAAAATTATAGTATTCTCATCATCAAAATCATTATGTCCATTGTCGATCCACTCAGAAAATACATTTTTCAATTTCTCGGCGATCCAGTAATTTCCCTCTTTCCCGAAATATCCCAAATTGATACTCTTTCCATGTGCCGTGAACCATTCGCCAGCTATTGCAACAGTAGAGTTGCTTTCCATTTGCTTCATTTTATTTGAAAGTGCATATGTAATAATATAAAATGCACCATTCTCATAATAAGAATTTACATAACGCACAAAAGGCACCTCGTTTTCTACTGTTGCCAATGCAATAATGGTATCTTTTCCAAATCGTTCCACCATTATTTTTTCAGCGTCTTCACTCAATTTTTTCACAAAGTCATCTCCCTTACCAATTAGGATTTATCGCACTCCTGTCAAGATAAAATTCATTAACTGGTCTACATCGTCGAAATCATCATAATCTCCATTTATACCTTCTCGATGATACACAACTCCATTTTTCTCATTTCTTTCTAAACAATCCAAAAGCTTTTCTTCTCCATACTTTTTAGCAAATAAGGTAAAGGTGTACGGTTTAATCTTGTTCAATAATCCTTTCCTACAATTTTCTTGGCACTTATAACAATGTGTCAGTCCTTTTGCAATCGAACATTTTTTATTCTCACAAATTTCATTATCTGGACAACCGTTTGAGCCACAGCCATTACAATCAGATTTTTCTGTACATAAGCAACATGCAAGACCACATCTGGCAATTCCTAATTCTCGTTTCATGTGCTACCTCCAACTTCTAATCTGTCGACCTAGTTTTACTTCATTATACCATTCGTTTATTTCCCTGTCATTGTCTTTCTTATCCATACGAAAAGAGAGCGGAACATCATCTGTCCACTCCCTTCTAAATACTCCTCATGATTCATTACTTCATACCATATTACAACCAAATACGAAAAACCGCACTTATTTATGATACGGCTCTCCATTTATAATCCGATACCCCCTATACACCTGCTCCAGCAGGATCACCCGCATCAGCTGATGGGGAAACGTCATTTTGGAAAAGCTCAATGCATAATCCGATCTTCTGAGCACTTCCTGCCCCAGCCCGATGGAGCCGCCGATCACGAATGTGATGCTGCTCTTCCCCTGAACTCCGAGGGAATTGATCTTATCGGCGAACTCCTCTGAGGAAAGCATCTTCCCGCCGATCTCCAGCGTAATCACATACATATCGTCCCTGATATGCTTCAGGATCCGTTCTCCTTCTTTATTCCGGATATTCTCCTCCGCCGCCTCGCTCGCCTGGTCAGGCGTCTTCTCATCCGCGACCTCGACGATCTCCAGCTTGCAGTACCTGCTCAGTCTCTTACTGTACTCTGCAATCGCGTCTCTTAAATATTTCTCCTTGATCTTCCCTACTGTGATCAGTGTAATTCTCATAATTCTTCCGTATCCTCTTCCACCTGATATACATACAGTTCCTGGAGCGCTCTCGTCGCGCAGATATATTCCGCCTGCACTGCCAGCGGATTTTCTTTCCGTCCTCTGAGTGTAAATACCTGGTCGAATTCCAGTCCTTTCGCCAGATAGAATGTAGTAACCGTCAACCCCCGCTTAAAGGCAGAGCTGTCCCGGTCCACATATGCCGCGTCCACGCCACGGTTTTTCAGGAGCCGGTAGATGTCATAGGCGTCTTCTTCCGTCATGGTGATAACAGCGCCTGTCTCATATCCTTCCGCGCCCAGATTCAAGTGCTCACTGATCGCGTCAAGCAGTTCCTCCTCTGTCCGAAATCTCTGCTCTTCCACTTCTTTTCCGTGCCGCTCCAGCAGTTCGAGACCGGTTATCCCGCTGATCTTCTCCGCATATTTGGCGATTTCGTAAGTATTCCGGTAACTTTTGTTCATAATGACTGTCCGGATCTCTTTCCCGAATATTTTCGGCAGAAACTTCAGCACATCGTGCTGTTTCGTATCCATTGTCTGAGCATAATCACCGAGTATGGTCATCCTGCACTGGAACAGGTTCTTCAGTATCACGTACTGCATGAAGGAATAATCCTGCATCTCATCAATCACAAGGTGCTTGATATTCTTCTGCGAACTCCTGCCGACGAGACGGTATTTCAGGTAAAGCATAGGGTAAACGTCTTCATACTGCATCTTCCGTCTCTCGTAGGGTACATCCGGCAGCAGATCATATCCGTAATCTTCAAGCATCCAGTTATAGATCTGATAGAGATCCTTTGTCACATACATGCTGTCGAACTTGTTCTTCAGAAGTTCACTGTCCTCATCTGAAATCTGTTTCCCTTTCAGCGTCTCATAGGCGTCCACAAAATATTCCCGCACCGCGCTCATTCGCTCCAGAAGCGGAGTATCCTGGAATTTGAAGTAAAACATACGGATAAGATCTTCCTCTGTCATCTTCATGCCGCGGAAACTGATCTCTTTGAAGTCCACCAGCCGGTCTTCCAGCGTGGCGAGGAATCCTTCCATCAGACCGATGAATTCTTCTGACTGTTTCATCCGGAAACGTTCTTTCTCCCGGTCATCCGGAAATTTCATGATCCGCTCCAGGTGGTCATACCGGTCTTCGCAGTCCGAAGCCGTATCCTTCAGTTCCCTGTAGGCGAACAAATCAAAACTCATCTCCTGGATATTCTCTTCCCCCAGCTCCGGGAGTATATGGGAGATATAATCTCCGAACACACTGTTCGGCGAGAGGATCAACACATTCGATGATTTCAGATTTTTCCTGTCATGATAGAGAAGGTAAGCGATTCTGTGCAGGGCAATAGAAGTTTTTCCGCTGCCTGCCGCTCCCTGAATCACGAGGATCTGGTCTTTTGTATTCCGGATAATCGCATTCTGCTCTTTCTGGATGGTGCGGACGATGTTCTTCAGTTTCGTATCGCCGGTCTGTCCGAGCTCACGCTTCAGAATCTCGTCATCGATCTTCGTATCGCTCTCAAAGGCGTAGATCATCTTCCCGCCCCGGATCTTATACTGCCACTTTGAGCTGATCTCCCCTTCGATTCTCCCCGCAGGCGCCTCGTAGGAAGCAGGGCCTTTATCGTAATCGTAGAACAGTCCGCTCACCGGTGCCCGCCAGTCATAGATCAGAGGCGTCATCCCTGCTTTTTCCGCAAAGTTTCCGATTCCGATATAGAACGGCTCTGCCTCGTCTTCACCGTCAAATATAAAATCAACGCGGCCGAAAAACGGCGCGTCAAGCATTCGCTCAAACCTGTGTTTCTGCTTCAGCTTGGCTTCGTTTGCATTGGTCTGCTGCAGCAGGGCCTGCTGGTTGTCATACTCTTCATATCCGTACTGGTCCATCTCCGCATGGTTGTCCCAGTAGTATTCATGCATGTTTTCGATCTCTTTCTGTCCTTCCGTGAGATCGTTTCTTATTTCCGCAAGCCTGTTTTTTATTTTTACGGACACTTCTTCAAGGAACTGTGTCCCGTCATCATATCTCTTGTTCTCTGTCATCTTTCTGTCTCCAGTCTTGTAAAAAACATAATGTAGCAATAGTATAACATGTATTTTTGCAAAAAAGATCACAAATTAGTCATAAATTATTTCTATAATATGTTGAGATTAAACAGTAAAAGCGAGGTAACATACATCATGAAAAAAGAAAACAGAAAAATGGCCCAGGAGCGCCGTGCGAAAGAACGCAGAAAAAAGGAAATCCAGCGAAAAATCAGCAAGGCGCTTGTGATCGGCATTCCGATTCTTGCAGGAGTAATCCTTGCAGCTGTAATTATCATCTCTGCACTTACATCAGGTAGCAGCGCTTCCACTTCTGATACGTCAGATACGCAGACAGATTCATCCTCAGATGAAAGTTCTTCTTCCACTGCATCATCAGAATATTCAACCGACTCTTCTCTTACTGTAGAAGACGGCGATACTGTAAATATTGATTATGTAGGATCCATAGACGGCGTCGAATTCGATGGTGGAAACACAAACGGACAGGGAACAGATCTTGTCATCGGTTCCGGATCCTACATCGATGATTTTGAGGAACAGCTCATCGGCGCTCACCCCGGGGATCAGGTAGATGTCTATGTTACATTTCCGGATGACTACTCGAATAATCCGGATCTGAGCGGACAGGAAGCGCTTTTTGAAGTTACGGTCAATGGAATTTATAAGTAACTCCTGTGAAAACAATTTCTATAAATGAAAACACAGCGGAAAGATATTAAAAGCAATAAGCTTTTTCAATCTTTCCGCTGCTTTTTATCTCACTTTTTTTTGTATCCTCACCGCTTCAGCAGTTTCAGCTCTTCTTTCTCTTCCCGGCTTACCCGGTAAGACTCCCGGATCTTCTGGATCGCCTTATTATGCGTAAAATCATCCAGAGTGCTTTTCTCCAGGAAATGCCTCGTCTTTTCCGGATACTTCACATAGCAGACCTGTACCAGCCATGCATTTGCCATTCTGACATAGTATCCTTCATGCCGGATACCGGAGGAGACCCCCAGAACCCTGTCGATATAGTCCTCATTTACAAAATGGGACAAAAGAGCTGTAAGGAGAAAACGGACTTCGTATTCCTCCCGGCTCTCCCGGTATTTCATCAGATACTCATACCAGTAATCCGGTTCCTTTTCCATGAACTTATATGTGTTCACGCAGGTGTCGCACACTGCCCAGCTGTTGATCCTGGGGACGAAACGGTCCAGATGCCTGATCCGCTCATCGCGGTCCATCTTCGCATAGCCGATCGTCATCCCGTGAACCATGAGTTCTTCCTGATAACACTCTGAGGCAGTCTTTTTCTCCGCCTCTTCCAGGTACTCTTCCCAGTCTGCGGCAGCTTCCTTCGCGATCTTCCTGACCTCCGGAACCCGCACTCCCATGATCCGGGAGACCCCGGGAACCAGTTTACTATGGAAGAGCCCGTACTTCTCATCCGAGGACTCTTCCAGATTTTTTCTTATCTCTTCATATTTCATAACGGTTCCAATGAACGATTACTGCTCTTTGCTTCTCAGGTATTCATCGATTCCCTTTGCTCCCGCTTTTCCTGCGCCCATGGCAAGGATAACAGTAGCCGCACCTGTCACAGCGTCACCGCCCGCGAATACGCCTTCTTTTGACGTCTGGCCGTTCTCTTCATCCGCAACGATACATTTTCTGCGGTTTGTCTCCAGACCTTTTGTAGTAGAGGAGATAAGCGGGTTCGGCGAAGTTCCCAGGGACATGATTACCGTATCTACTTCAATGTCATACTCAGATCCCGGAATCTCGATCGGACGTCTTCTTCCGGAAGCATCCGGCTCGCCCAGTTCCATTTTAACTACCGTCATGCTGGTGATATTACCGTTCTCATCCACGTTAATCTTTTTCGGATTCGTCAGCAGGTTAAAGATAACTCCTTCTTCTTTTGCGTGATGAACCTCTTCCACTCTGGCAGGAAGCTCTGCCTCGCTTCTTCTGTAAACGATATGTACGTCAGCGCCCAGACGCAGCGCTGTTCTTGCAGCGTCCATGGCAACGTTTCCGCCTCCTACGACAGCAACTTTCTTGCCTGCCGCAATCGGAGTATCATAGGAATCATCAAACGCTTTCATCAGGTTGCTTCTTGTCAGATACTCATTCGCGGAGAACACTTCATTTGCATTCTCTCCCGGAATACCCATGAACATCGGAAGTCCTGCTCCGGATCCGATGAATACTGCCTCGAATCCTTCCTCTTCCATCAGCTGATCGATGGTTGTGGATTTTCCGATTACAACGTTTGTCTCGAATTTAACGCCGAGCTCTTTTACTTTCTCGATCTCTTTTGCAACAACTTTCTGTTTCGGGAGACGGAACTCCGGAATACCGTAAACAAGCACGCCGCCCAGTTCGTGAAGCGCCTCGAATACTGTTACGTCATACCCCATCTTCGCAAGGTCGCCTGCACAGGTCAGACCGGACGGACCGGAACCGATTACAGCTACTTTATGTCCGTTCTTTGTCTCTGCTCCTACAGGTTTGATGTCGTTTTCAAGAGCATAGTCTGCTACAAAACGCTCCAGCTTACCGATGGAAACCGGCTCGCCCTTGATTCCGCGGATACATTTTCCTTCACACTGAGACTCCTGCGGGCATACACGTCCGCAGATCGCCGGAAGTGCACTGGACTTACCGATCACTTTATAAGCCTCTTCGATATTTCCCTCTTTTACTTCATGGATAAATGCCGGAATATCGATCGCTACAGGACATCCCTGAACGCATTTCGCATTCTTACAGTTGAGACATCTCGCAGCCTCTTCCATAGCCTCTTCTTTATTATATCCAAGGCACACCTCGTCAAAATTCGTTGCACGTACTTTCGGATCCTGTTCTCTGACAGGTACTTTCTTTAATACATCAGCCATTATTCGTCACCTCCGCAATGTCCGCATCCGCCATGGTGGGTATCGCCCTCCTGAAGTTTCAGAAGCGCGCGTCCTTCCTGGGTTTTATACATACGGCTTCTCTTCATCGCCTGATCAAAATCTACCAGATGTCCGTCGAACTCCGGTCCGTCTACGCAGGCAAATTTGATCTCGTCTCCTACCTGAAGCCGACAGGCACCGCACATCCCCGTACCGTCAACCATAATCGGGTTCATGCTCACGATTGTAGGAATCTCCAGTTTCTTTGTCAGAAGACACACAAACTTCATCATGATCATCGGTCCGATTGCCACGCAGACATCATATTTCTTACCTTCACCGACAAGTTCCTCTATCATGGTGGTAACCATTCCGGCATGTCCATATGTACCGTCATCTGTACACGGATAGTAGTTGCCGGAAACTGCTTTCATCTCATCCTCAAGGATCAGCATGTCCTTTGTCTTCGCACCAACGATAACGTCAGCGTCGATTCCACGCTCATGCAGCCATTTCACCTGCGGATATACCGGAGCAGCTCCCACACCGCCGGCTACAAAGAGCATCTTCTTATTTTTTAATGTCTCAGGATCCTCGCTTACAAACTCAGAAGCACATCCGAGCGGACCTGTAAAGTCGCGGAAAGAGTCGCCTGCTTTCAGGCTTCCCATCTTTGTTGTAGACGCTCCGACTTCCTGAACAACGATTGTGATCGTCCCTGCCTCTCTGTCATAGTCACAGATTGTCAGCGGAATTCGCTCACCCTTTTCATCCATTTTAACAATAACAAACTGGCCTGGCTGGCAGTGCTTCGCAACACGCGGCGCATGTACGTCCATCAGAAAAATCTTGTCAGCCAGCTGTTCTGCCTTCAATATTTTATACATGGTCTTCCTCCTTGAAAATTCACTCTTTCAATATAATACGCTATATTTTTCGCGATGGCAAGTAATTATACCACGCTTCTGGTTAATACTACAATAATTTCCGTTAATACTCGTGCATAATCTGCAGCAGTTCGACCATGGAACTGTTACGAAAATCCCCTTTACATCAGGATGAGCCATCCAATACTGGACGGCTCATCCTGCACTTACGGGAGCTGGCTTTTCGTGATCTCCATTCCCGTATCTTTATTCTTCTGTCAAGTCCGTTTTACGTCAGAACTGATTTTTATTTCTGCTTAGAAATCAACTTCTGTTCCGTAGTATGTACATGTGAGAAGTTTCTCCATTGCTGCCGGGTCAATCGCACGCGGATTGGATCCTGTACATGCATCGCCTACTGCCAGCTCTGCGATATGAGCAACTTTCTCTTTGAACTCATCCTCATTGATACCGAATTCTTTCAGTGTGCTCGGGATGTTCAGTTTTGCATTGAATTCGTTGATCTTCTCTCTCAGGCTGTTGATCAAGGCTTTCTCTGATGTTCCCGGAAGCCCCATTCTTCTTGCGATCTCTGCGTAACGTCCTGCAGCTACAGGATCTTTTGCATTATATGCGATTACATAAGGAAGATAAATTGCGTTTGCGCATCCGTGCGGAATATGTCCTGTGGAGAATGCAGCGCCTGTCTTATGAGCCATGGAGTGCACGATTCCGAGCAGTGCGTTTGAGAACGCCATACCTGCGAGGCACTGTGCGTAGTGCATCTGCTCTCTTGCTTCCATGTTGCAGTTGTAGGATGCCGGAAGGTAATCCAGTACCATCTCAATTGCCTGAAGCGCGAGCGGATCTGTGAACGGTCCGTTCAGCGTTGATACATAAGCCTCAATCGCATGTGTCAGAGCATCCATACCTGTGTATGCAACCTGTTTTACCGGAAGTCCTGATACGAGATCCGGATCAACAATTGCCACATCCGGAGTGATGTTGAAGTCAGCAAGCGGATATTTTACACCTGTGCTGTAGTCTGTGATTACTGAGAATGCTGTAACCTCTGTAGCTGTTCCTGATGTGGACGGGATAGCTGCGAATTTTGCTTTTGTTCTCAGTTCCGGGAAGTTAAATGGTGTACAGAGATCTTCAAATGTTGTATCCGGATACTCATAGAATGCCCACATAGCCTTAGCGGCATCAATCGGTGAACCGCCTCCCATTGATACGATCCAGTCAGGCTCGAACTTACGCATAGCCTCTGCGCCTCTCATAACTGTCTCTACGGACGGATCCGGCTCAACACCTTCAAACAGTTCTACTTCCATGCCGGCTTCTTTCAGATAGTTGACAGCTCTGTCAAGAAATCCCTGGCGTTTCATAGAACCACCGCCTACGACAAGAATCGCTTTTTTTCCTTTCAGATTTTTCAGTTCTTCGAGAGATCCTTTTCCGTGATAAATGTCTCTTGGTAAACAAAATCTGCTCATAGTTGCATCTCCTTTATGTATTGTTATTTTTTTAACGCAGTCATTATAACTCTTATTTCACAAAAAAACAACCCTGTTATTGTTAAAAATTAATAAAAATTTTTAACATCAGCAGGGTTGTCTGCTTATTGTGTTGTAATATAGTTTCTCGTCGTAACAGCCGTTGATTTTCCGTTGTTATTATTCACAAGTATTGCGTTGAATATCGTCTGGGTGTTCTCCGGCATCTGTACCGGTCCACTGTACTGATACGTTGTGGAGGATGACGGATCCGGTGTGGAACCATCCATCGTGTAGTAGGCTGTATATCCCTCAGGCACTGTAATGGTTATCTCCGTTGCCTCTGTGTACCGTCCGGTAGACGGCGTTACTGCCGGCGCGTCCGCGATCGGGAACTCGATTGTAAATGAACCGGATGAGACAACACTTGGAATCCCGTTCGCGTTTACCGCAATTGCCCTGATCTCCACCGTGCCTTCTGTCTGGAGAAGAATCGGCTCTGTATATGCGATTCCTATCTCCGCAGTCGGATCTGTTCCGTCATCTGTGTAGTATATGTCTCCGCCAGTTTCCGAGGAGAGCGTAATCTCCTGCACCTCGCTGTACGTTCCCGCCTCAGGAGAGAATTCCGGAGCAGCGGACACATAATCAGACACGGCTTTTAATACGCTATCGTCATCACAGTTCTGAAGAAGGACAGACACTTTCGCCTGCTGTTCCGTATCCATATAGAACTGGATGGCAGCCTGATAAAGCTCCGTGTTCGTAGGCTGAGTTTCAATAGCATCGAGGAATACATTCTCCGCGCTCTCGAGATCCCCCTGATCTCTGTATACTTCAGCAGAACCGGTATAGGCTTCCGGCCTGGATCTGTCCTTTACAATTGCACGTTCAAAATAATTGAGGGCGCTGTCATATTCCCGGCTCTGGATCGCCCGGTTTCCTTTGTTGATCATTCCGGTATAGGAATTCTGATAAGCGATATATATGCCGCCCGCAATAACGACGAGCACGGCGAAAATAGCGATCAGCAGCCTTCTCCGCTTGCGTTTTGCCGCTTCCAGGCGCTTCTGCTGTCTCTGACGGCGAATCTCGCCTGTGTTCTGCCGCTGCCGCCGCAGTTCATCCGTATTCTGCCCGCGTCTCTGGAATTCTCCTGTATTCTGACTCTGGCGCCGCACATTTCCTGTACCGCGCCTTGAATCTGACTCTCCCGGTCTGCGTGTCTGGGCCCTTCTCCGCTCACGGATACGGTCCATCTCCCCCTGACTTAAGACCCGGGTAGAATTCACGTTTTTCGTTCTGTCATCTCTTCTGTACCGTCTGATATCATCTGTCTGAATCTGGCGTGTAGCGCCCTCTACAGATCCTTTCACCTCTCTTGCGAGAACATCTTCCAGAGGATTATAATCCGGTACGATCTGTACCTCGGCACCGCATTCGGGACAGATCACCTGATCCTCCGGAATCTCCGCTCCGCAGTGTGTACATCTCATGCTCTCTCCTCCTGAGTGCGTATCGTTTCTACACAGTTATTCATCAGCATGGCGATCGTCATAGGTCCGACTCCTCCCGGAACCGGTGTGATCGCTGAAGTATGCGGTTCCACATCCGCAAAATCCACGTCTCCGCAGAGATGGTTATTCTCGTCCCGGTGCATGCCGACATCAATCACAACCGCGCCATCTTTTACATAATCTGCAGTAATAAACTGCCGTTTCCCGATCGCGACGATAAGGATATCCGCGCGGCGGGTAACTTCTTTCAGGTTTTTCGTTCTGGAATGGGTCACTGTAACAGTTCCGTTTTCACGTAAAAGCAGAGCTGCCATCGGTTTCCCGACAATGTTGCTTCTGCCCACGATCACGCATTCCTTCCCCTCGATCGTTATGCCGGAACGTTTCAGAAGCTGTATGATCCCTGCCGGTGTGCATGATAGGAATCCCTTCTCTCCGATCCACAGCCTTCCAACACTCACCGGATGGAACCCATCCACATCCTTATCCGGAGATATGGTGCGGATAATCCTGTCTTCATCGATGTGAGACGGAAGCGGGAGCTGAACGAGGATTCCATTTACCCCGTCATCACTGTTGAGCTCCTCCACGAGCGCAACCAGTTCTTCCTCTGTCGTGGTATCCGGAAGTTCGTAAGAACGGGATTCGATCCCGATATAAGCGCACGCCTTCTTCTTATTGTTGACATAGACGCTGGATGCAGGGTCATCTCCCACCTGGACAACCGCCAGACATGCATGCCGTCCGGCAGCTGCCAGATTCTTCACTTCTTCTTTCAATTCATCTTTTATCTGCTTTGAGATCTGTTTTCCGTCAATTAACTGCGCCATTGATTTCTCCTTTAAAACAGTCCTGTAATCTTTCCGTCATCTGTAACGTCGATGCCGTTGGCTGCCGGTACTTTCGGGAGACCCGGCATGGTCATGATTGCTCCGGTGAGCGCAACAACGAATCCTGCTCCGGCGCTTACATACACTTCCCGGATATGGATATCGAAGTTCTCCGGTCTTCCCAGCTTCTTCGCGTCATCAGACAGCGAGTACTGGTTCTTCGCCATACAGACAGGGAAGCTGCCGAATCCCATGGACTCGATCTTGCTGATCTGTCTCTCAGCTGCCGGTTCGTATACAACTCCGCGCGCGCCGTAGATCTCGCTGGCAATCTTCTCGATCTTCTCCTTGATAGAGAGTTCATCCTCGTAGAGCGGATGGAACTCTGATGTCTTATTCTCAAGCGTATCAAGCACTTTCTGCGCCAGCGCAGTGCCGCCATCTCCGCCTTTTTCCCAAACTTCGGAGAGTGCGAACTCGCAACCTCTCTCCTCGCAGAATCTGCGGATATACTCGTTCTCTGCATCCGTATCTGTCACGAATGAATTCAGAGTTACAATTACAGGAACTCCGTATTTCTGTATATTTTCTATATGTTTTTCCAGGTTTACAATTCCTTTTTCAAGCGCCTCGAGGTTCTCTTCCGCGAGATCACTCTTGGCAACTCCTCCATTATACTTCAATGCGCGCACAGTTGCAACCAGTACTACTGCATCCGGTTTCAGTCCTGCCATACGGCATTTGATATCAAAGAATTTTTCTGCTCCGAGATCTGCTCCGAAACCTGCTTCTGTAATCGTGATGTCGCTCAGTTTAAGCGCCATCTTCGTCGCGCGGACACTGTTACATCCGTGAGCGATATTTGCAAAAGGTCCGCCGTGTACGAGAGCTGGTGTGTGCTCCAGCGTCTGGATCAGGTTCGGCTTGATGGCGTCTTTGAGCAGTGCTGCCATGGCGCCGGTTGCCTGAAGGTCATCCGCTGTAACCGGATCTCCGTCAAAATTATAAGCTACAATAATTTTACCGAGACGACGCTTCAGATCCGCAAGATCATCTGCCAGACAGAGAATCGCCATGATCTCAGACGCCACTGTGATGACAAAGTGGTCCTCTCTCACCATTCCGTCCATCTTGTTGCCGAGGCCTACTACAATATTTCTGAGCACGCGGTCATTCATATCAAGACAGCGTTTCCACACTACCTGGCGCGGATCAATGCGGAGGGCATTTCCCTGCTGGATATGATTGTCCAGCATCGCTGCCAGAAGATTGTTCGCAGATGTGATCGCATGGAAATCACCGGTAAAGTGGAGGTTTAAGTCCTCCATCGGCACTACCTGCGCATAACCGCCGCCTGCAGCGCCTCCCTTGATACCGAAGCACGGTCCGAGGGATGGCTCTCGAAGCGCGATCATGGCGTTTTTTCCCAGTTTCGCCATGGCCTGTCCGAGTCCGACAGACGTTGTCGTCTTTCCCTCTCCTGTCGGTGTGGGATTGATCGCTGTGACAAGGACAAGTTTCCCGTCTTTGTTGTCCTTGATTCTGTTCCAGAGTTCATCGGAAAGTTTTGCCTTGTACTTTCCGTAAAATTCCAGTTCATCCTCTGCAATTCCCGCTTTCGCGGCAATATTTTTAATATGATCCATCTTTGCTTCCTGTGCGATCTGAATATCTGTCTTCAATCTTGTTTCCTCCTTTGTCCTCTCAGCTGTTCTCAGAGCTGTTGTTTATATACTCTTCAAATTCTTCTTTTGTCATCAGGACCTTTCTCGGTTTTGTCCCTTCTTCAGGTCCGACAACGCCTGCTTCCGCGAGCTGATCCATGATGCGGGCCGCTCTGTTAAACCCGATCTTGAACATTCTCTGAAGCATTCCGATAGAAGCTTTTTCTTTATCTATGATCAGTCTTCCTGCATCTGCAAAATATGTATCCCTGTTATCTCCGCCCTCTGCCGGGGCAGCATTCCCCGATGCCGGAAGATTTGTATTCATGTGTTCTTCCAGCTCATCGTTGTAGGATGCCGCAGCATTGTTGTGGATCAGAAAGTCCACCACATCCTGCACTTCCTTGTCTGACACGAATGATCCCTGCACGCGGACTGGTTTCGGATATCCGGATGGATAGAAAAGCATATCTCCCTTTCCGAGCAGTTTCTCCGCGCCGTTCATATCAATGATAGTACGCGAATCCACTCCGGATGATACCGAAAACGCGATTCGTGATGGCATGTTCGCCTTGATCAGACCGGTAATGACATTGACCGACGGTCTCTGCGTTGCCAGGATGAGATGAAGTCCCGCCGCTCTTGCCAGCTGTGCCAGACGGCAGATCGCGCCTTCCACCTCGCCGGGAGCAACCATCATAAGATCCGCCAGCTCGTCGATAATAATGACGATCTGCGGAAGTTTCTTTCTGATCTCCTCTCTTGTCTCGCCTCGCTCGACCTTCTCGTTAAACCCTTTCAGATCACGGACATTGTACTCGGCAAACAGTTTATACCGCTTCTCCATCTCAGCCACAGCCCAGTTCAGGGCGCCGGCCGCTTTCTTCGGGTCAGTAACAACCGGAATCATCAGATGAGGAATTCCGTTGTACACACTGAGCTCAACCACTTTCGGGTCAACAAGAATCAGTTTCACCTGTTCCGGGTCTGCCTTGTAGATAATACTCATAATCAGTGTATTGATACACACGGATTTACCGGATCCTGTCGCGCCGGCGACAAGGAGGTGCGGCATCTTTGCAATGTCAGCCACAATCACTTTTCCGGCAATGTCTTTTCCCACTGCAAACGAGATCGGCGACTTGCTTGACCTGAACTCAGAGGATTCGAGCAGATCCCGCAGCATAACCGCTGTATTTTCCTTATTCGGAACCTCGATTCCCACAGCCGCCTTCCCGGGGATGGGGGCTTCGATCCTCAGATCCGCCACCGCCAGATTCAGCTTGATATCATCGGCAAGCCCGACGATCTTGCTCACCTTCACTCCCTGGTCAGGCTGAAGTTCATACCTGGTGACAGAAGGACCGCAGCTTGCATTCGTCACGTGAACGCCGACGCCGAAGTTCTGAAGGGTCTGCTCCAGCTTCAGCGCTGTTGCTCTCAGATGCGCATCGGAATCACCACCGGTTTTCTTTCCTCTCTTCAACAGAGACATGGGCGGCGTGTGATAAACAGGCTGTTCTTTCTCCTGCGCCCGCTCCACAGCGGCAGCCACGCTCTCTGTCTCAGCTGAAACCATCGCAGCGTCCTTTGCCTTGTTTCTCCGGCTCTTCTTCGGCTCCTCCGCCGGTGCGGCGCTCTCTTCCATTGCCGTATTCGAAGCTCCGCCGAAAAGATCGTCCGGAGTTCCCCGCATTGCTTCAGCCGGATCTGTCTCCGGCATCTCTGCTGCGGAAGGTTCCTCCGCACGGTTAATAACAAAGCCCGGTTCCGGCCGGCTCATGCTCTCACTCTGTGTATCCGGATTCTCCGCTGTCAGTTCGTAAAGCTCCGGTGATTTCTTCTTTCCTTTTCTTCCGCCGCTCTCACTCTCAGGCGTCAGAGATGTTGCAAAAGACACACCGGATACTTTTCTGTCTCTTCTCTTTGTACCTGCAGCCTCTCCTGCATTCTTCTCCGCTGCAGCGGCTCTGGCAGCTTTCTGCTCTTCCTTCTTCTTCGCACGGATGACCGCTGTCTCCTGATGCTTCTTCCTCGCTCCCTCATAGGCTTTTCTGCTCTGCCGTCCGAGCGGAGCCAGCAGAGACTTCTCTGTGATCAGGATCACACAGATCACAGAAAGAATCAGAAGGACAACATAAGTTCCAATCTCGCCGATCAGAGGACACAGCAGGCTGACCAGACATCCGCCTGTGAGTCCGCCGGCATTTCGGTGTTCGCTTGCCGCAGTATAATAGGACATAAGCGGAGTGCCCGGCGTATAGGAATTGAAGATGAGTTCCAGTATCGCTGCGATAAACACAAACAGAAAAACAGCTGCTGCAATTTTAATATAAGCGTGTGCGTTGCCTTTATTTGATACAAAAAAGGCAACAGCTCCGAATATCACGAAAGGAAGCAGATATGCCATAAATCCAAATAATCCGAATAAGACGGACGAAACCGCCTCCCCAACGATTCCACCGACGCCGAAATTACTTAAGACCAGCAGAATACAAACCGCCAGTGCGGCAAGTATGATAATTTCTCCCCTCAGCTCTGTGGTCTGCTGTCCTTTTTTCTGTCTGCCCCTGGTAGTTTTTCTTTTCTTAGTAGACTTGGCAGCCATATAATTCCCCCTTGGTAATTAAACATACTACATTTTAGTATAGCATTATTTGAAATTCATGTCATTATATTTTTTACTTGAGTTTCCGCAGAATTATCCTCATAAGACAAATCTGCTGCGTTTATTATCCACAACTTTCAAAAAATGCCCAAAATATAAGGAATCCTGTTCCTTTTTGATGTAAAATTAAGCTACCAAACAAAAACC
>DXGZ01000080.1 GCA_019113645.1 Candidatus Mediterraneibacter vanvlietii
GAATGGGCAATACTATTATCAGATAAATAATTCGACAGCAGAAAACCAGAAATTCGGACAATACAATTATACATATCTGGTTCTTATCAGAGAAGATTTTTCCCCATAGACACAGAAAATTTTACGCCCTCCAGATGGGCAACTCGTTTCACTCAGACAATCCCATCTGCCCTGTTAACGTCATTGTGCCAGACCCCAAGTTTTTTAACTCCATTCCGAAGTCGCCAAATCCAATGCCCCTCCCCTTTGAAAAGCATTCCAGACTTATATTCCGCAGTTCTCTGCGTTCTTCAAATCGGAAGAGTCAGAGCAAACGCAGATTTCAAACTATCTTTATAAAGTAATCAAACTCCATATTCCTCTCCCGGCACGGCATATTACATGATTTTCCGGAACAGGTCTTTGAGATCTTCTACACTTGCGTCTTTCGGGTTGCCCGGCGCGCATGCATCTGCGTATGCAGATTCAGCCAGGAACTGAAGGTCTTCTTCTTTGATTGCTTCGAGTTTTGTCGGAATTCCCACATCTACGGAAAGCTGGCGCACTGCGTCTACGGCAGCTTTTCTATACTCTTCAACAGACATTTCATCCACGCCTTTTACGCCCATCGCTCTCGCAATCTCACGGTATTTCTCTCCTGTGCAGTCTGCATTGTACTCCATAACGATCGGAAGCATCATCGCGCATGCAACTCCATGAGGAGTATCATAAACAGCTCCCAGTGTGTGTGCCATGGAATGTGCGATTCCAAGTCCTACGTTTGAGAATCCCATTCCCGCGATATACTGTCCGAGAGCCATTCCATCGCGTCCTTCTTTTTCATTTGCGACAGCGCCTCTCAATGATTTTCCAATAATCTCAATCGCCTTGAGATGGAACATATCCGTCATCTCCCAGGCTGCTTTTGTTGTGTACCCCTCGATTGCGTGAGTCAGAGCATCCATACCGGTAGACGCAGTGAGTCCTTTCGGCATGGAAGCCATCATATCCAGGTCAACGACAGCAATAACCGGCATGTCATGAGGATCTACGCACACGAATTTTCTTTTCTTCTCAACATCTGTGATTACGTAATTGATTGTAACTTCAGCTGCTGTTCCCGCAGTTGTCGGAACCGCAATGATCGGCACGCACGGATTCTTTGTCGGTGCTGTTCCCTCAAGGCTTCTGACATCCTCGAACTCCGGATTCGCGATAATAATTCCGATTGCTTTCGCAGTATCCATTGAGGAACCACCACCAATCGCAATGATATAATCCGCTTCTGCATCCTTAAAAGCCTGTACGCCATGCTGTACGTTTTCGATTGTCGGATTTGCCTTAATGTCCGAATAGATCTCATAAGCAAGTCCCGCATTGTCAAGCACGTCTGTTACTTTTGCAGTAACGCCGAATTTGATCAGATCCGGATCAGAGCATACAAACGCTTTTTTATAAGCTCTTGCCTTTGCCTCTGTGGCGATTTCCTGAATTGCGCCTGCTCCGTGATAAGATGTTTCATTTAACATAATTCTGTTTGCCATTTTTATCAATCTCCTTTTCCTGGCTTCCGTTTATCCAGTTTCTGTTTATATTTTAACAATCTTTCCGGCAAATATAAAGTTACAAAGAGGCCGATCTGTCACATATTATACAGATCGGCCTCTTATTTTATCTTTTTGCATCCACACTTCACAGCAGCTCCAGTTTCCGGAATACTTCTCCAAGCTCTGCCGGCATGGCGTCTACAAGAGACTGTGCCATCCGCTCCGGCGTGGAGCTGATCTTTCCCAGAACCCACTGAACTGTCATATAGATCGAACCCTGACAGTACATTTCCAGAAGAAATCTCAGATGATCCGTCATCTTCCTTCCTGTCTTTCCCTCGATACGATCTGTATAGAATTGCATGATCAGATGAAAATCATGTTCACGAAGGCTGTTCTGAGCATCATTCTTAAAAGCAGCCCTGAAAAACAATTTTTCTTTTTCTATATAATGAAACTTGTTTACCAGACCTTCATAGACCGTCCTGCCCTCGCCCATGTGCTCAAATGATTCGAGCAGAATCTTGTCAAAATACCAGTTGATCAAGTCATATTTGTCCTGGAAATTCCGATAAAACGTCTGGCGCGTTGTGCCGCATTCCTCCACAATCTCCTTGACTGTGATCTTCTCAACCGATGCTTTTTTCATGCACTGTTTCATGGCATCTGCCAGAAGGTATTTCATTCTGTCATGTGATGTTTTCTTCTCCTCACCTGTCATATCCTTTCTCCCTGTTTTGATATCCCGTCACCTGCTGCCGCGCTCTTCACGTCACAATGCTCTCTGTTTATCATAATGCAGGAAAGATCTGCTCTCTGTCAAGTGTAAATCTGCCGGATGTCCTGTACTGTATCAATTTCCCGTATTTTCTAAAAAAAGACGGAAATTTTCAATCAAAGAAAATCTCCGTCTTTTGAAATATGCTCCGGCAGTTTATATTCTGCCGTTCTCAATGATTTTTTTCAGCTGCTTTCCTCGCCGTTATGACTCAGAGGCGGAACCAAGAGTAATGGTCACCGTCTGCTCCGTATAGCCTCCGTTATCCGAACGCTGTATCACAATATCGACAGTCTCACCTGCCGCGTAGTACTGCAGAGTATCCTGAAGCTGCGTCATGCTGGTAATGGTTCTTCCGTCAAAACCAGTAATAATGTCGCCTTCCTGGATTCCGGCCTGTTCTGCCGGTCCGCCTTCTTCAACACTGGCAACAACGACTCCCTCAGGAATGTTATAAAGTTCTGTAACTTCACTCGACACATCCTGACCGGTAATTCCAATATAGGAAGCCTGATCCGCGCTTACTTTTTCTCTTGTCTCAAGAGTCATCAGCTGCTGCAGACTTTCCTGCGCTTTGTTAATCGGAATTGCAAATCCCACATTATCCACGCTTGCCCCTGTGGACGTAGAAGAACTCTTTGCCTCGTTGATTCCGATTAGTTCTCCGTTCATATTCAAAAGAGCTCCGCCGCTGTTTCCTGCGTTAATTGCCGCGTCTGTCTGAATCAGACCGCTTGATGTAATCGTCTCCCCCGACTCATTTGTCAGGGTCAGCTCTCTGTCAAGCGCGCTCACATACCCACTCGTCACTGACTGACCATATCCCAGCGCATTTCCAATTGCCACAACCTGATCACCAAGCTGAAGCTGATCAGAATCGCCGATCGTGGCGATCTTAATCTGACTCATCGTATCATCTGAAATATCAGAAAGTTTTACAGATACAACCGCCAGGTCATTTTCCACATCTGTTCCCTTTACTTCAGCGGAAACACTTTCCTCATTTACAAATCCAACAGAGAGACTTGTAGCTCCTTCCACTACATGCTCATTTGTCGCAATCAGAAGCTCCGTGTCATTCTGTCCGACAATCACTCCCGTTCCGGCGCCCTGCACCTCATACTGCTGTGTACCGCCGAAAAAGTTTCTCATTTCTTCTACAGACATTGTAGAAATCGTAACAAGTGACGGCATGGCATTTGCCGCTACATCCGCTACAGTTCCGCTCCCCTGCGCCGCAGAAGAGGAACTTTCCGATGAGCTGCTTCCTGTGGTCTGTGTCTGAGCAATCTGTGCTGTCTGGTTTTGTCCGGTAATATAATTCCCGATGCTGTTTACCCCAAACATGGTTCCGCCCGCCACCAGACCGAACACCAGCCCCATAGCCACAACCGATGCCCATCTTCTTCCTGAACTCATCGGCCTGCCTGCTTTTTTCTCATGCCTTTGCTCCGGTTTGTCCGTCAGATTCTGATCGTCCGGACTTCCTTGTCCGCCTGCCGCTTCTGACGCAGCGTTTTCCATCACATTCAGCTGTTCTGTCTGTTCTGTTCCATTTATTTTTTCTGGTTCCGCATTCTCATAATACTGTTCACCCATAATATTCTTCCTCTTTTCTACTTGGTAAATATGTTTTAAAATATCATTTTCCGTAAGGTGAAGCTCTGTTTTCCTTACACTACAAAACATAACGTTTAAATGTGACGGATTTATGAAAATAATTACAAAAAACTGTGACAAATTTCTCCGTTCTCATCTTCCGGGCTGCACCATATCTTCATTACCGGATCCCCGCTGTCTATATCTTCTCTCTGAAGATAAACTGTAATCTCAAGTTTTTCCGGTTTTTTCCCCATATCTGTTGAAAAACGGATCGTATGAAAAGAATTATTCCGGTACATTTCCACAACCTGCTCAGCAAATCTTTCCCCGTTGTCAATCTGGCTTCGATTTGCCACCACTTTCAGCCTGCATGTTGTACCGTCGTAATAACTGCTCACCGCATCCGGCAGATTTTCATTCAGGCTCCTCTGCTGTTCCCATTCTCTTCCGACCGGAAAATCTCTGTCCGCATATGGAAAGCCGGACGAAAATGCCAGAAACACTGCCGCCAATACAACCATTATCATAACAGCCGTCATCACTCTGTTGCTTTTTTTCATTTTGCTCCTCTTTGTCTCATTTTTACAACCGATTATACATTTCCGGTTATATAAAATCAATAAAAATGGTGCAATAAATGAGACACTGCACCTGAAAGGAAGGTCCCCTATGCCCAAACCAAGAGCTAAAACAGGAGAAAAAAACCTGATCAGTGCCAATCTGATCGAACTCAGAAAAAGCCGCAGATTCTCACAGAGACTGCTGGCCTATAAACTCCAGCTTGCCGGATATGATATGGACAAAAATGTTATCACGAGAATTGAAACAAACAAACGCTATGTAACGGATATTGAGCTGAAAGCCCTGTGCGAAGTTCTTGATGTAACATACGAAGAACTGATTGACGGAAAACAATCCTGATGGATACGCGAATGTCATTTCAATGAAAACATAACAAAACCCCCGCCCGTTAATGAACCGTGTTTTTACGTCACTAACGAAGCGGGGATCTTCACCGCAGATTGCTGTTCTTTTCTTTAGTTTGAGCTTTCTTTCAAACAGACTCCAATACCTTTTTCCGGACTGCCGTCTTTCCATCCTTCTTCTTCGCAGGAGCCCCTTGTTTCGGCCTCTCCATCTTCAGATGCCATGCACAGATAACGGATACAAGAGGAACCGTCAGAATCACACCCATGGTAGATGCAATCCCCTGTATGATTTCAATTCCGATTGAATACATATTTGTGATCTGTCTGGCAGAATAACCATATACATACATAAACACAAGGGTATTAATTGAGCTTCCCGTAAATGCAAGTATCAGCGTATTGGACATCGTTCCCATCATATCCTTTCCTACCCGGATACCGGATGTGAACAGCTCCTTCCGGCTCAGGTCCGGGTTACGGAAATGGATCTCATTGATTGTGGATGCCACGGACATGGCTACATCCATCACGGCGCCCAGAGTGGAAATCAGAATGCCTGCATAGAGCAGTTCTCCAATCTTTACATCCGTCATCTGGCCAACATACTGCAGCTGCTCGATATCCGAGACATTGTATCCTGATATTCCGGTCAGCCTTCCAAAGATTACCGCCAGTACAGCCGAAATCCCGACTCCGGCGATAGTTCCGATCATGGAGGTCACACTCTTGCTGGAAATACCTCCGATCAGATACATTGTTACAAACGTAGTAAGCACTGCCACCGCCACCGCTGCCAGAATCGGTGAAACTCCGCGATAAATCATGGGCAGGAACAGAAAGACAATGCAGACAAATGTAAATACAAGAGCGACTGCAGAGTTGAAGCCCTGCCGCCCTCCTATGATACACAGCGTAACAAGGAACAGCGCAACTATTGCATACAGCATCCAGGTACGGTCATAACTGTATACCGTCACATAGAGAGAAGCATCGCTCTCATTGACCTCGGCAATAACCCGCATTCCTTCTTCACAGTGAGCTCCATACAGATAGCTGGAGGAGCTCACTGCTTCCACTGTGTTTCCCTTATAATCTCCGGTCAGAAGCTCCAGCATAACTGTCTGACTGCCGATCTGATTGCCGGATTCCGTTACATTGTCCTTCAGGATCTCAATGACCCTTGCTTTTTCAAATGTTTTCCCTTCGGTATCATAAAGCCCGATCCTCTCAATCTGGTTATACCGGTACAGAAACACTGCAAAAAGGACGGTAACCGCCAGTATGATCAAATGTCTTCTGTGCTTTTTGATCCACTGCATGCTCAGCTTCTCTTCCTTCTCATATAGATTGCAGTTCCGCCTGCCACCGCAGCTGCCGCCAGAGCAGCCGCCGGAATAACCACATTCGTATAATCGCCGGTCTTAACAGGCTGTGCGGAAGATGTCTTATTCAGGGATGTCTTATCACTTACACCGGCCGCTGTAGACTGGTTGTTCTGATTTCCGGTTGTTGTATTCTGATTTCCATCCGGATTCTCACCGGTTGTTCCACCCTGGTTTCCGTCCGGATTCTCTGTTCCGCCCTGGTTTCCATCCGGATTCTCTGTTCCGCCCTGGCCGCCATCCGGATTCTCCGCCGGTTTCTCCACAAGAGCATCCATTGCGCTCTGAAGCGCTGTATAAGCATTCGTCAGCTCGTTTGTCATTGCCTGGGCATTGTCATTTACAGTTTTTGCTGCTTCCAGCGCCTGCTGAAGTACACTGTAGCTGTCCGCTGTATAGTCATCTGCCGAAAGAGCCTCTGCCTGACTGATCAGATCTGCAAGCTGGCTGTGATCCGCGGATTTTACAATCGTAAACTGAGTATCAATAGGCTCGTCCGTATCCGTGCGGTATGTATTCAGTGTAAGTGAAGTCTCTGTCACGTCAATCACAGAATAGGTCGGCACATCCTGCTGCCATCTGCTGGCAATATAGGTCTGCTGTCTCGGCACCAGGTCATAATATTTACTTCCTGATGAAGAACCTGCTGTCAGGTACATAATTCCGTCCGGATTTACCGCAATATCCTGATTCTCTGTAAGTTGCTGAACAGCCTCATCATCCATTACGGAATACAGATATTCCAGATACCTCTGCTCATCCGGGTCTGTTGTGTCATCGCTGATATTTCCCGGGGCCTCATAAAGTGTCTCCGTGCTGTCCCCCACGTCAATATCCTTATCCAGCTGCTCGTCAAACTCATCATCCGTATACTCAAATTCAGTTGTGCTGTGTCCGCCTTTCAGAAGTTTGGTCCTTGAATATGCGTGGTCATGTCCTGTCAGAACAATGTCAACATCATTTCCCTCAAAGATCGGCACAAGGCTGTAACGCAGGTTCGTGATTTCCGGCTCGTTGGAGTGTTCTGCGGAACCGTAGATATCCTGATGCAGAGTGACAATTCTCCACTTGCAGTCCGGATTTGCCGCAACGGTCTCCTCGATAAACTGCTTGTGCTCAGCCACGTTTGTATCCTGGGTATTCAGGATAATGAATAACGCATCGCCATATGTAAAGTAATAGTCTCCTCCAACATATCCGTTATCCCCAAGCGCACTCATATTTGCCGTATTGAAGTGATAGGTATAGTTTGCATTATCAGCGTCATGGTTTCCGACTGTCGTTGCAACTGGAACATTCTGCATGATATCCGGGCTCAGATATCCGGCATACTCCATCTCACTGATCGTGTTGTCTCCTACTTTTTCCGCATTTGTCTGAATCTGGTCTCCTGAAGAGAGAATGAAACTTGCTGTACCGCCTGTTTTTGCATATGCTCTCTCCAGCGTGTAATTCCAGTTAAATGTGTCATTGCGTACTGCCTCTGACTGTGCGGTAAGGAATGTCGGCTTCTGAATGTCTTCCGGAGATTTTGCTTTCTCCTCATTAGAAGAACCGATCTGCGGATCCCCTACAAAAACAAAACTGAAATCACTTGTGTCATTATCTGTTGTAAAGGACTCAATCTCTTTTCCCGCCACCTGATAATAGTATGTAGTACCAGGCTGAAGGTTCTCAAGAATCACTTTGTTGCTCAGATAACCAGGCTGAGCTCCTGTCTGTGAGATCTGTGCACTCTGTCCGTCACTTAAGTCGCTGCTTGTCCCATAGATAAATCCGGTCTCCTCGCCTTCCGGGCTGTACCACGCAAAATTCATCTTTGTCTCATCAGCCCCCGGTGACATGGAAACCTGAGTCCAGTCATTTTTCACTGTTTCCCATTCCTGTGTCCACTCTTCCCATGCGCCATTTTGCGCCGCTGCTGTCTGGCTTGCGTCGGTCTTTCCATCCGGAGCAGCATCTGCCAATGCAGTGATCGGCTGACAGACCAGAGCCGCAGCCATTATCAGCATTACTACTTTTTTTCGCTTCATATCTATCTTCCTCCTAAAACAGTTTGAACATAAAGTCCACGAAAAATTATAGCACTCCAGGAACGGCAAAACCGGATTTTACCAATGTTTAACACGCATTTCAAACTGTTTAACACGAGAAAGAATCCATTGTTATCAGTCAGTTAACCGGATCACACAGCAAATGCACGGACTTTTTTCTGGCAGATTATGGAATCGTCCTGCTCTCAAAAGAAAAACCGCGGCACTGTATGTGCCGCGGTTTCTGCAAACCATCTCGCGAACAATATCGCGAGACAGAATTCCGTATAAATTAAGCGTTCTTCTGAGCAATCGCTGCCTGTGCTGCTGCCAGTCTTGCAACCGGTACACGGAACGGTGAGCAGGATACATAGTCAAGTCCGATGCTGTTGCAGAACTCTACAGAGCTCGGATCTCCACCGTGCTCGCCGCAGATACCTACGTGCAGGTTCGGATTTACCGGTTTTCCTAACTCGATTGCCATCTTCATAAGCTTGCCAACGCCTGTCTGATCCAGTTTAGCGAACGGATCATTTTCAAAGATCTTAGCGTCATAGTAAGCGTTGAGGAACTTACCAGCGTCATCACGGGAGAATCCGTATGTCATCTGAGTAAGGTCATTTGTACCGAAGCAGAAGAAGTCAGCTTCTTTTGCGATATCGTCAGCTGTAAGAGCAGCTCTCGGGATCTCAATCATTGTACCAACTTCATACTTCAGATCGCTGCCTGCTGCTGCGATCTCAGCATCTGCTGTCTCAACAACAAATTTCTTAACATATTTAAGCTCTTTCACGTCTCCAACAAGCGGAATCATGATTTCCGGAACAATATTCCAGTCCGGATGAGCTTTCTTCACATTGATCGCCGCACGGATAACAGCTTTTGTCTGCATCTTTGCGATCTCCGGATATGTGACTGCCAGACGGCATCCACGATGTCCCATCATCGGGTTGAACTCGTGAAGTCCATCAATAATTGCTTTGATCTGCTCAACTGTCTTGCCCTGAGCGTCAGCCAGTTTCTTGATGTCCTCTTCCTCTGTCGGAACGAACTCATGAAGCGGCGGATCAAGGAAACGGATTGTAACCGGGTTTCCTTCCAGAGCCTCATACAGAGCCTCAAAGTCTCCCTGCTGATACGGAAGCACCTTCTCAAGAGCTGCCTCTCTCTCTTCCTCTGTCTCAGCACAGATCATCTCACGGAATGCATCGATTCTTCCCTCACCGAAGAACATATGCTCTGTACGGCAGAGACCGATACCTTCAGCGCCAAGCTCAACTGCTTTCTTAGCATCTTCCGGAGTATCTGCATTTGTGCGGACTTTCATTGTTCTGTATTTGTCAGCCCAGTCCATGATACGTCCGAATTCACCTGCGATTGTAGCATCTACTGTCGGGATAATTCCATCGTAGATGTTACCTGTTGTACCATCGATGGAGATTGCATCTCCCTCATGGAACTCTTTTCCGCCAAGTGTGAATTTCTTGTTAGCCTCATCCATAACGATGTCACCGCATCCGGATACACAGCACTCACCCATACCACGGGCAACAACCGCTGCGTGAGATGTCATACCACCGCGAACTGTCAGGATACCCTGAGCAGATTTCATACCTGTGATATCTTCCGGTGATGTCTCAAGACGAACAAGGATAACTTTCTCGCCTCTCTCTGCCCACTCTACAGCATCGTCAGCTGTGAAGACAACCTTACCGCATGCAGCTCCCGGTGAAGCGCCGAGACCTTTGCCCATCGGTGTAGCAGCTTTCAGTGCAGCAGCATCGAACTGCGGATGCAGCAGTGTATCAAGGTTACGCGGATCGATCATAGCTACAGCCTCTTCCTCTGATCTCATGCCTTCATCAACAAGATCGCATGCAATCTTCAGAGCAGCCTGAGCTGTTCTCTTACCGTTACGTGTCTGAAGCATATACAGTTTTCCGTGCTCTACAGTAAACTCCATATCCTGCATATCTCTGTAGTGTGTCTCCAGAGTATGGCATACTTCATTAAACTGTTTGAATGCCTCCGGGAATTTCTGCTCCATCTCGGAAATGTGCATCGGTGTACGAACACCTGCAACAACGTCTTCGCCCTGTGCATTTGTAAGGAACTCTCCGAAAAGTCCTTTTGCTCCTGTAGCCGGGTCACGTGTAAATGCAACACCTGTACCACAGTCATCTCCCATATTACCGAATGCCATCATCTGTACATTGACAGCTGTTCCCCATGAATACGGGATATCATTGTCACGGCGGTAAACATTAGCTCTCGGGTTGTCCCATGAACGGAATACAGCCTTAACAGCTCCTACCAGCTGCTCTTTTGCGTCAGCCGGGAAGTCTGAACCGATTTTCTCTTTGTACTCAGCCTTGAACTGTCCTGCCAGAGTCTTAAGATCCTCAGCTGTCAGTTCAACGTCCTGTGTAACACCTTTCTCTTCTTTCATCTTGTCGATGAGCTCTTCGAAGTATTTTTTACCTACTTCCATAACTACGTCAGAATACATCTGAATGAATCTTCTGTAGCAGTCCCAAGCCCAGCGCGGGTTGCCTGAAGCCTCTGCCAGAGCCTCAACAACTTCCTCGTTCAGACCAAGGTTCAGGATGGTATCCATCATACCAGGCATAGAAGCTCTTGCACCGGAACGAACAGAAACGAGAAGCGGATTCTCTTTATCTCCGAATTTCTTTCCTGTGATCTCTTCCAGTTTTGTCATAGCTTCCATGATCTGACCCATAATTTCGTCGTTGATCTGTCTGCCATCTTCATAGTACTGAGTACAAGCCTCTGTTGTAACAGTGAATCCCTGCGGTACAGGGAGTCCAAGACCTGTCATCTCTGCAAGGTTTGCGCCTTTTCCACCAAGAAGGTTTCTCATTGTTGCGTTACCTTCTGTGAACATATAAACCCATTTTGTTGCCATGTTCCAATGACCTCCTCAAAAAATTTGCAAATATTTTCGCAATAATTCGCATATAATATTTTAATGGTTTCAAGCTCATGCGTCAAGCGTTTTATCCCGAAAGCATGCACAATCTTTACAGGGCTTTTTTGTATATCTGTGATATGTCCAGACACACCGGCAGCCGGCAGGACATTTTACCGTCCAGCCGGCTGCTGTTTATTCCGCTGATTTTTCACCGCACTAGTTCATCCGCAGAAACGCACGATATCCCTTCACAGCTTCATAAATATCTGCCTTGCTTGTCACTTCATATGGCGCATGCATATTAAGTACCGCCACCCCGCTGTCAATTACTTCCATCCCGTAGTTGGCCATAATATAGGCAATCGTTCCGCCTCCTCCCAGATCTACTCGACCCAGTTCCGCGAACTGATAAGAAACTCCATCCTCATCGAGAGCATTTCTAAGTGACGCGATATACTCGGCGTTCGCGTCATTAGAACCGGATTTTCCTCTGCTGCCGGTAAATTTATTGAAGGTAATACCATTTGCAAAGAAAGCCGAACTCCTCTTTTCGAACGCTTCCGCATACATCGGATCAAAGGCCGCGCTTACATCGGAAGAAAGCATCCTGGAATTTGCCAGTGCACGGCGCACCTTCAGGTCTGACTCTCCCTCCGTCAGAGCGATGATCTCTGCCACGGTGTTTTCGAAGAATTTCGAATGCATTCCGGTTGCGCCCACGCTGCCGATTTCTTCTTTATCTACAAGAAGGCAGCACCCTGTCTTCTCTGCCTTTTCGATATCAAGCATGGCAAACAGAGACGTAAATGCGCATACACGGTCATCCTGCCCATAGGAAAGAATCATGCTCCGGTCCAGTCCACAGTCTCTTGCCTTTCCGGCCGGTACAATCTCAAGTTCAGCCGAAGTAAAATCCTCTTCCTCCATATCGTATTTCTCTTTCAGCAGACGGAGAACATTGGCTTTGACAGTTTCCTTTGTCTCATCATTGTCCTCTGTCACTGCTGCCAGCGGACGGTTTCCAATCAACAGATCCAGTTTTTCACCTTCAATTACTTTTGAGGCTTTCTTTTCCATCTGCTCCTGAGCAAGATGTACGAGAAGATCTGTAATTACAAATACCGGATCATTTTTGTCCTCTCCAACCGAGACATTCTCTGTTGTCCCGTCTTTCTTCACAATCACACCATGAAGCGCAAGCGGCTGCGCCACCCACTGATATTTCTTAATGCCACCGTAATAATGAGTGTCAAGATATGCAAGCCCTTCATTTTCATATAATGGATTCTGTTTTACATCAATACGCGGAGAATCAATATGCGCACCAAGGATATTCATTCCTGCCGAGAGCGGCACCTCCCCGATCCTAAAAAGTGCCACCATCTTCTTCATACACACAGCATAGATTTTGTCTCCCGCTTTCAAAGATTCCCCTGCCGAGATTACATCCTGAAGATCACGGTATCCTGCCTGCTTCGCCATGCTGACACTCAGTTCCACACATTCGCGTTCCGTTTTGCCGGAGTTCAGACAGAATTTATATTTTTCGTTAATTTCGTGCAGCTCTTTGAGCTGGTTATCGTTGTAGGTTGTCCAGATGTTTTGTTTCATACCACATTCCTTTCCGGGACGTAGTGAAATTCAATTTGACTACGTCCCAAATTGAGATTTAGTGTGTCCCAAACTGAATTTACCCCTGTCCCTTTTTGACTATTTTCCAATTATACATCTTTTCACATTGCGATACAATCGTTCTGTCTTTCTTTTTGAAACTCGCAAATTGCTTTGAATTTTTCTTTTATATTCATCTCTTAATTCCTGTCTTTCTATCACCTCTTTCGGGCTTTGAACACCTAATCTATGAGATTCCTGGATCAGAATGGCCATTGCGATTTTTTGTTGCTGGAGTTCAATTTCCTCGGGTGTATCAAGAAAGATTTCTTTATAGTTTTTATCGTGAAAATTCAAATATTCATCAAAATCAGAAAAAGTTTCTTTATAAAGGGCAATCGCTTTAGGGTGTATTATTTGTCCTTCTTCTACTTCATATTCTTTTATGCTGGAATACTTATATTTCATGGGATTCTTTACAAGATTGGCATCCACTGGATTCATATGAATATATCTGATACAGTTCCAGAAATACTGCATATTCTCCACGCATTCGCTTTTGAACCGATTTTGAAAAACATGCCCGTTACGGTTATGTTTATAATTGTAATATTCTGCGAATTCCGCCAAGACAATGGCCAAATAACCAGATAAAACTTCCAGTTCAGAATGAATCAAAAGATGAAAATGAGTAGACATGATCACATATGCATATAACTCTACATCATATTTTTTTAAATATTTTTTCAGAATTCTTATAAAATTATTCTTTTCACGAGGCTGATTAAAAATACGTTCATGGTTAATCCCCCGTGCAATCACATGATAAAAATCAGTGCTGCTTTTCATACGTGCAGTACGCGGCATTCGTTCACCTCTTTCCATTTCGGGACAAGGGTAAATTCGGTTTGGGACACACTAAATTTCATTTGGGGACACACTTATTTTCAATTTGGGACGTAGCAAAATTGAATTTCACTACGTCCCCGAATGGGGTTTACCATTCGAATTTCTTTTCAAAATAAGCTTTCAGATCTTCGATCTTAACTCTCTCCTGCTCCATCGTATCACGGTCACGTACGGTTACAGCCCCGTCTTCTTCTGACTCGAAATCGTATGTCACGCAGAACGGTGTTCCGATCTCGTCCTGTCTGCGGTACCGTTTTCCGATATTTCCGCGGTCATCATACTCGCAGTTATAATATTTGCTTAATTCTGCATATATCTTCTCAGCACCCTCGCCCAGCTTCTTTGAAAGCGGAAGCACACCGATTTTTACCGGTGCCAGTGCCGGATGGAAGTGAAGAACCGTACGCATATCCGGTTTCTCTTCTGTTCCGATATTCTCTTCATCGTACGCGCTGCAGAGGAATGCAAGCACCATACGGTCCGCGCCAAGTGACGGCTCGATGACATACGGGATATATTTTTCTTTTGTCTCGTCATCAAAGTATGTCAGATCCTGACCGGATACGTTCTGATGCTGTGTCAGGTCATAATCCGTACGATCTGCAATGCCCCACAGTTCGCCCCAGCCGAACGGGAATAAGAATTCCACATCCGTTGTCGCTTTGCTGTAGAAGGAAAGCTCCTCCTTATCGTGATCGCGGTAACGCACTTCATCATCTTTCAGTCCAAGTGAGGACAGCCAGTTCAGGCAGAAACTCTTCCAGTAGTCGAACCACTCAAGGTCTGTATCCGGCTTGCAGAAGAATTCAAGTTCCATCTGCTCGAATTCTCTTGTACGGAATGTAAAGTTACCTGGCGTGATCTCGTTTCGGAATGATTTTCCGATCTGAGCGATACCAAACGGCAGTTTCTTTCTTGATGTTCTCTGAACATTTTTAAAGTTTACGAATATTCCCTGCGCAGTCTCCGGGCGGAGGTAAACCGTATTTTTTGCATCCTCAGTTACTCCCTGGAAGGTCTTAAACATCAGGTTGAACTGACGAATATCTGTAAAGTTGTGTTTGCCGCATGTCGGACATGGAATCTGGTGTTCTTCAATGAATGCAGTCATCTGCTCCTGGGACCATCCGTCAACAGATCCCTCCAGCTCGATTCCTTTTTCCTCGCAGTAATCTTCGATCAGCTTATCTGCGCGGAAACGCTCATGACATTCTTTACAGTCCATTAATGGATCACTGAATCCACCGAGATGACCGGATGCCACCCATGTCTGCGGGTTCATCAGAATCGCGCAGTCAACGCCGACATTGTACGGGTTCTCCTGAACAAATTTTTTCCACCATGCTCTTTTTACGTTGTTTTTCAGTTCAACACCGAGATTACCGTAGTCCCATGTGTTTGCAAGTCCGCCGTAAATCTCAGATCCCGGGTAGACAAACCCTCTGGATTTTGCAAGCGCTACAATCTTCTCCATTGTCTTCTCAACCATGTTTATGTTCCTCACATTCTTTTTTCTACTAAATTGCTACCTAATTATAACGGCTGTAACCATTTTTTTCAAGGAAAATACTCTTCAGATGACACTTCGGCCGTCCGCCTGGAAAAATTGGTTTTTCCGGCCGCCGAATCATTTCCTGCTGATGCCTCATAGATCTTTCTCAGCAGCCCCATTATCTTTCACAGCAGTGTTTCCAGAATTTCCAGCGATTTGAATCTTTTATCCGTATATGCGGCCATAAGTTTCCCCATGATTCTCCCCAGTTCATCAAGCACTTTTTCCGTCACGTTAAACGTATACAGTTTCGCTATACTGCTGGATTCAATATATTGCATACTATACAAAGTCGATCCATCCAGTGTGATCCCGTCTATCACACCCTGTCTGCATTCACTGCAGACAAGCCCGCCTTTTGCCACGCTGAACACCATTGATCTTGTCTCGTCTCCGCAGGTCACGCACTGGAATACCTGAGGGGCCTGTCCGTTCACCGTCAGTGTCTTCAGCTCAAATATGTACCGGATCAGACGGTTCGGGATATGGGGATTCAGAAGGGCGCGCATTGTCTGGTAAAGAAGCTTGAGCATCTCTCTTTCGTCATTGGATTCTTTTGCATAATAATCGGCAACTTCCAGAAAATAAAATCCATAATATGCTCCAACGATATCTTCCCGGAGTTCTGCAAAATAGTTCGTAATATTTGCAGACTGGATTGTATAAGATGACCGTCCCTCATACATGGTAAATTCACCGAATGAGAACGGATTCACCGCCCCGACCAGCGGGCTGTTCGGCCGTCTGGCACCTCTTGCGAAGGCAGATATTTTCCCCTGTTCTTTTGTCAATATTACCACACGCCGGTCATACTCACCCACCGGCATAGTGGAGAGTACCATTCCGGTCAATACAATCTGATTCACGTTTCTCCTTTCCGGAAATGCTTTCCAGGCTCTGTCTGGCAGCCCGCATCTTCCTTTTCGCCCACGCTCCCGGAATTCTTCCTTTCGCTCCTGGTCCCGGAATTTCCCTTTTCCGCCCCGGTCCCGGGATTCTCCTTTTCCGCCCGGTAGCTTAAATAATCTTTCACACTGCCTGTTGTTACAAAACGTTCCCAGTATGTCTCTCTCATCGGCTCACCTCTTCTTACGTGTTATGATCAGTATAAAAATAGGTTCTCCGATTGTGTACACACTATACCCCGCAAAAAATACCAGCCACAGTCCGTTGGCAGGGCCTTGACTTCTCCTGATTTCGTTTTATATCCGGATAAACTTCTCAGGCTGCCTGCACAGCCCTGTTTTTCTATACTTCCTCGTCTTCCCTGTATCCGAAGTTCTTCATCAGGTAATCGCTGTCCCGCCAGTTCTTCTGCACTTTCACCCACAGCTTCAGATTCACCCGGCAGTCCAGCAGGCGCTCGATCTCATATCTTGCCGTGCTTCCGATTTTCTTGAGCATACTGCCCTGCTTACCGATGATGATCCCTTTGTGGGAATCCCGCTCGCAGATGATCGTCGCATCAATATGCATCACTTTCCGCTCCATTTTCATGCGGTCGATGGCCACTGCGATTCCGTGCGGGATCTCCTCGTTCAGACAGTGAAGCGCCTTCTCCCTGATGAGCTCCGCCACAATCTGCCGCTCCGGCTGATCTGTGATCGTATCCTCATCATAGAACTGAGGCCCGTACGGCAGGTATTTCATGATCACTTTCACTAGCTCGTCCGTATTGTCTCCGCTTCTGGCGGAAACCGGCACGATATCCGCGAAATCATATTCTCTGCGGTATGTATCGATTGCAGGAAGCAGCTCCTCTTTTTTCACCATGTCAATCTTGTTGATTACAAGTATAACCGGTGTCTTCACTTTTTTGAGCTGTTCTATGATATGCCGTTCTCCCGCTCCGATAAATGTCGTCGGCTCTACCAGCCATAGGACAACATCCACTTCGTTCAGGGATCTTTCCGCTATATGTACCATATATTCTCCCAGTTTGTTCTTTGCCTTATGTATGCCGGGCGTGTCTACAAACACGATCTGACCATCCTCTGTTGTGAGGACGGTCTGGATACGGTTTCTTGTTGTCTGCGGTTTGTTGGAAGTAATCGCGATCTTCTGGCCGATCAGATGGTTCATCAGCGTTGATTTCCCGACATTCGGCCGGCCGATCAGCGTTGCAAAACCGGATTTAAAATTTTCTTTCATAAACACTCCTTTTTCATTCATGTTCTGTTTCCATTCATGTTCTGTTTCCATTCATGTTCTGTTCCCATCCACATTCTGCATCACATTCTGTGCCGGAAACTAGCTCAGGGTCTTCACTTCAAGGAACATATCCCTGTTTTCTTCTATCTTCTCTTCGCTGCCGATCACGCAGAGCTGTTCTGCGTTCAGCACGGCCTGAAGAACATCCGCAAGCGCCCGGATATCCGCCTGGGTCGCATCCAGAATCTGCGCCCGCTCTTTACGGATCATCTCTTCCGTTACCCGGTTCATATACAGGTTCATCGAACGGCTTCCCTTTGCGGAGGCGTTCATCGGACGGTCGATATTGCTGATTGTACCGATGATGAATTTATTCATATCCCGGTCGCTTACGCTGAAGTTCTTAAGATAATCCACAACACCTTCGTAGATCTCCATCGTTTTCTTCAGATGCGGATCGCGGTAGGAGATAAGATATCCCTCTCCGATTCTGTTAAAGTTGCTCATGCACCCGTAAGCGCCTCCTTTGACACGCACGTTCTGCCACAGGTAATCATAGCTTAAGATCACTTTCAGGATCTGCAGAGCGCCGGTATATTCCGCCCCCTGGTCGATGAAGTTGCCTACTCGTGCCACATACTGTACTTTCGAGGATGTCTTGAACCCTTCGTTCCGTTTCCTGCAGTGCAGAATACAGGATGATGTGCCCGCACCACGCGTCACGCTTCCCGACTCTTTCGCGTCATTGAGGCTGTCTTTGATCTTCCCAAACGCGCTCTCCATCGGAGTCAGCCCTTCTTCTGCTGCCGTATAGCTTACAAGCATGTTGTCCGCGCGGAAGATTTTCGCTGAAATTTCCTGCAGATTACGGATCAGCTCCTCCTTGCGTCCTTCGAAGTCTTCCTCGATCTTTTTCACTGCTTCATAGAATCCGATGCCGTCCGTATCGTCTTTGAATTTTGAAATCGGCGATGTGTAGGAAAGCGCCCGGAGCGCTGCTGTTGTATGCCCGGATGATAAAAATGACATCTGAAGCCTTGATTTCAACATGGCGAGAATTTCTTTCAGCCGTTTTTCATCATCCAGTCTGGACTCCATAAGAATCTCCCTCATCATTGCGAACAGGACATCCATCTCCGGATACAGCGCCTTACCTCTGATCTCAAACGCGGCGCGGAATTCCTTTTCTTTTACTTTCGTAACATCTGTATATAACTCCAGAGAAGTTCCGATTCCGCCGGTGTGGATATTGATCTCGTTAAACAACTCGCCGTACTCGTAGTTTGAAGTGTCAATAATTCCCAGCACACTCTGAAGAATGCCCACGTAAGGCAGCTTTTCCTCCTCAATCTCCGAGAGATCGAACATCAGCTTCACGTAACCGATTCCGTTCGTTTCCACATCATGGTAAACTTCTTTCACTCCGCCGAGGTCTCTTTCCTCATTACAGATCGGCGCAATATCCCGGGAAATATCTTCCCTCTTCAGTACAGGGATTTTCTCCAGGTCTTCCGGGGAAGATTCTTCTTCCTGGTAAGCTTCCAGTTCTTTTGTCTCACGTACAAGACGCTCCCGCTCTTCTGCTGACAGACAGTCTTTATATGCTTTCAGTTTTTCTGCGAGCTCCCGGTCCATCCGCGCGGTTCGCCCCCGCTCCGGACGGATAATCACAATCGATCCATGTGTATTATCAAGAAGGTATTTCCTGATCAGCTCCTCAAAATACCCTGTCTCCACCTGTTTCTTCAGAAACTCAAACGTAGGAAGCGCATCCATGTGTACAAACGGTTTTTCATCGTCGTAGAGCCAGCTGTCAAACAGCTGCAGGCCATACATCAGCCCCCTTGGGTAATTTCCGAAATCCGCCTCCCGAAAACGGAACTCATGATAGTTGATTCCCGCACGGAGCGCTTTCCGGTCAACACCTTTTTCCGCAATTTCGCGCAGAGTCCCCTCGATCGTCTGTATAAACGCATCCTTCTGCTCCATGTTGGCATTCTTTGCGATTACGGAAAAAATCGGCTGATATACTCCATTGTCATATGACCCCATAATATCTTTTCCGATTCCCGCGTCCAGAAGCGCCTTCTTAAGCGGCGCGCCCGGTGCGGACAGAAGCGCATAATCAAGGATCTCAAAGGCCAGATACAGCTTTTCATCAAGAGAAGTTCCGATCACTTTATTGTAAGAAAGGTAGGTATTATCCTCCTCATTTTCATCGCTTGCTATGGAATATTCCTGCACAACTTCTTTCATTTCCGCAAACGGCTGCTGATAACGGATCTGAGAGTCCACATCAATCCGGTCGAAATCAGACAGATAATTTTCATCCAGCCATCTCAATTTTTCTTCCATATCCATATCTCCGTAGAGATAGATGTAGCTGTTGGACGGATGATAATACTTTCTGTGGAAATCGAGGAACTGCCCGTAAGTCAGCTTCGGAATCACCTCCGGATCTCCGCCGGATTCATTTGCATAGGATGTATCCGGGAACAGGGAATTTAAAATTACTCTGTCCAGAACGCCTTCAGGGGAAGAGAAGGCACCTTTCATCTCATTATAAACCACTCCGGAAAGTGTCAGTTCCCCGTCCGGATCATCCAGATGATAGCTCCAGCCTTCCTGACGGAACGTCTTATCGTGCTGATAGATATTCGGATAAAATACCGCATCCATATATACATGCATCAGATTCTGGAAGTCTTTGTCATTGCAGCTCGCCACCGGATATACCGTTTTGTCCGGATAAGTCATTGCATTTAAAAATGTATTCAGAGATCCTTTCACCAGTTCCACGAACGGGTCTTTCACAGGGAACTCCCGGGATCCACATAAAACAGAGTGCTCCATGATATGGGGCACTCCCGTACTGTCAGACGGCGGAGTGCGGAAACCGATGGCAAACACTTTATTCTCATCATCATTCTCCATCAGAAGCACCCGCGCCCCGCTCTTTTTATGTCTGAGCAGGATTCCCCGGGACTTAATCCCGGATAAGTCCTGCTGCTGTATTACTTCATATGCTGTCAGTTCGTATATACTCATACCTGCGTCTCCTTGTCATATTATCATAGCGCTGTTTCTGACAGCGCCCTGTTACAATAGTATAACACTAACAGCCAGAGTTTAAAAGCAAAGCATTTCTCTTTTTCGTTTCCCTTTTTCGTTTGCCCGGTTTCCCAAATAGCGCATACTGAACTGCTGCAATCCCGGGAAAACCGCTCAAATCTGTTCCTCAATCACAAGCAGCTGATTATATACCGCCAGGTTTTCTCCCCTGCACGGAGCGCCTGCCCAGATCATATCAGCCTCGCACGCCACCGCAAGGTCGGCTGAAAACGGATCCGTCATCGGCCGGCTGCTGCCGACCGCCGCACAGTATCCTTCCTGCCGCACGCGCCTCACCTGTTCCATCAGTTCTGTCAGCGTATCCGCCCGGCACACATCAATCAGAACCGTATTCGGCAGCCCGGTCTGCTTCGTGATGCCTCTTTCCTGTCCCCGCTGTTTTTGTCCTGACACTTCTGCTGTCATAACATCTCTGCCCGTCTGGTATCCGGCATTCCTCACAGACTGCTCCAGGATACGAACTGTCTTTTCCCGCTCCGCAACAGGCAGGATCCACCCTCCGGAATCGCCAATCCCTGTATAGAATCCCCTCTCTCTTATCATTTTTCCGACCGCATGGTAAATCTTTGCGCACATATAGAGATTATCCCGCAATCCGTCCATATATTTACCGCTCTGCACTGTTCCCTGCTGTTCTCCATCTGCCTGTTCCCGGATCGGTGCCAGCAGCCAGCGGCCGCACTCCGGACATTCGTCAATCAGCGTCACAAGGGGCAGCGGCATCTTCTTCACTTTTATGCCTCCCAGATAACGAAAGAGGGGAATCGCAGACACCTGTGCCGCCACACGGGCCGATGCCAGAGAGAGAGCCAGAAGCCCCCGGCATCCTGACTGTATTCCTGTCCGGACCCTTTCTCCTGACATGGAAATGATCCGGTCGACTGTTTCCTGGTCAAAAACATTTTTTCCGATCAGCGCCTCCGCCGCAGTGCTGTTTATATAATCAGACACACGCTCTGCCTCTTCCATGCATTTTTCCCATTCCGCCTCCTCGCCACACACAGTTTCTTCTGAAGCGGATAGAACGGCACATGACGAACTCCCTCTGCTGCCCATGGACGCTGTTGCTTTCCCCACTGTATTTTCTCCCGCAAGCACCTCTGTCTCCACAGCCGGATAACCGCGCGGATCGAGAATAATTCTCGCAAAAACATCACGAACCGGCATCACTTTGTCCATAACCTTTTCCTCCTCCAATCCAGTCCTCTCACAGTTCACATCTCGCTGCCGCATTATTCCGTCGAGATAACAACTGAACCGCATCTGTAAATTTATTATTTCCTCACAGTCACTCTCTGATTCGTTGACTTTTTATATTCCAGAGATTACAATTCGGATAGATGGCTTTCGGCGGAAAATTCAGTCTTCAGCCACTAAAAATATGAAAGGGAAATCGCAATGAAAGAAAAAATAAAATATTTTTCCATGCTGACTTTCAGCACGCTTCTCATAGCTGTCGGAACTTATTTCTTTAAATTTACAAATAATTTCACCTTTGGCGGAATTACCGGTCTTGCAGTTCTCATTGCCAGAACCGGTCTGATATCTGCCGGTGATTTCAACCTGATCATGAGCATGATCCTCCTCGTAATCGGACTGTTTGTGCTCGGGAAAAAATTTGCGGCAAAGACAGCTTACTGCAGCATCCTGCTATCTGTCGCACTGTCGGTCATGGAGCGCATCTGGCCCATGAATCAGCCGTTTACGGATCAGCCCATGCTGGAACTCTGCTTTGCCATCGTTCTTCCGGCACTCGGCTCTGCCATCCTCTTTAACATCGGAGCATCCAGCGGCGGCACGGATATCATTGCCATGATCTTGAAGAAATATTCCAGCTTTGATATCGGGCGTGCCCTGCTCCTCTCTGACGTAGTAATCACCGGAGCCGGATTTTTCGTCTTCGACATTGAGACAGGACTGTACTCTCTTCTCGGCCTGGCAATCCGCTCTTTTATGATCGATACATTTATCGAAAGCTTTAACCTGTCCAAATATTTTAATGTTGTATGCGATCATCCGGAACGCATCTGTGACTTCATTGTCCATACACTGAACCGGAGCGCCAGCGTCTGCCATGCCAAAGGCGCTTATTCCGGAAAGGATAAATACATCATATTTACTGCGCTGAACCGCGTGCAGGCAGTCCGGCTGCGAAATTATATCCGGCAGACTGATCCTGACGCTTTTATCCTGATTTCAAACACAAGTGAAATTATCGGAAAAGGCTTCCACAGCATATAGAATACGCGGCAGTCCAACATTAAAAACGAAACGGAGAAAAGAATAAATGAAACATCTTGTAATCGCAGAAAAACCGTCCGTGGCAAGAGATATCGCCCGGGTTCTCGGATGCACGAAAAAAACGAACACTTATATAGAAGGAAAAGAGTATATTGTAACCTGGGCTCTCGGCCATCTGGTCACTCTGGCTGATCCCGAGCAGTACGGTGAGCAGTATAAAACCTGGAACATGGACACGCTGCCCATGCTGCCCGAGCACTGGAAACTTGTTGTGATCCGGCAGACATCCAGACAGTACAATGCAGTGAAAGAACAGATTTTCCGGAAAGATGTGTCCGACATTGTCATTGCCACTGACGCCGGTCGGGAGGGCGAGCTGGTCGCACGCTGGATTCTGGAAAAAGCAGGAAACCAAAAACCTGTGAAGCGGCTCTGGATTTCCTCCGTGACAGACCGGGCGATCCGGGACGGTTTTGCCCGTCTGAGACCCGGAAAGGACTATGAAAACCTGTATCACGCGGCAGTGGCAAGGGCAGAATCCGACTGGGTGGTCGGAATCAACGCAACCCGGGCGCTCACATGCAAATATAACGCACAGCTCTCCTGCGGCCGCGTGCAGACGCCGACACTTGCCATGATCGCTGCCAGAGAAGAAGAAATCCGGAAATTCGTGCCAAAGCCATATTACGGGCTAAAGGCAGCTGCCGGCGGCATTACGTTTACATGGGCTGACGCAAAAACCGGATCTGCCCGCACATTTGACCGCGAGAAAGCCGAAGGAATACGAAAAAGCGCCGGCGGACAGTTGAAATTAACCGAAGTAAAGAGGAAAACAAAGAAAACATTTTCTCCTGCGCTGTATGACCTGACCTCCCTTCAGCGGGAAGCCAACGCGCGGTACGGCTATTCCGCAAAAATGACTCTGAATATTATGCAGAGGCTATACGAGACACATAAGCTGCTCACCTATCCCCGGACGGATTCACGTTATCTGACAACGGATATGGTCGGCACATTGAAAGAGCGGCTCAAAGCCTGTGCCGCCGGACCGTACCGGAAAACCGCCTCGAAACTGTCCATGCAGGAAATCCACGGAGACAAATCATTCGTGAACAACGCAAAAGTGTCAGACCATCATGCGATCATACCGACAGAACAGTTCGTACAGCTTGAGAAGCTCACCAATGACGAGAGAAAAATCTACGATATGGTAGTTCGCCGTTTTCTTGCGGTTCTCTCTCCCGCCTGCGAGTACGAGGAGATCACTCTGTCCGGAATGATCGGAAACGAAACTTTCCGCGCAAAGACACAGGCTGTGATTAACCCCGGATGGAGAAACGTCTATGAAGACAGCTGGCAGGATATCAATGAAGACGACTATGACAGTGACGATGACTTTATCTCCAGCGCCGTCTCATCCGGGGCGATTTCCGCCGGAAACACTCTCACCGCAGGAACTCTTCCTGACGTGAAGGAGGGCGCTCTCCTGCCGGTTCATGCTCTGACACTTACAGAAGGAAAGACAAAACCGCCGGCATATTTCACAGAGGGAACTCTGATAGCAGCTATGGAAAATCCGGTAAAATATATGGAGCACAGAGACAAAACACTGGTGAAAACGCTGGGCGAAACCGGCGGCCTCGGCACAGTAGCCACCCGCGCGGATATCATTGAGAAACTGTTCGTCAGTTTTCTGATGGAGAAAAAGGGCAATGAGATCCATATCACATCAAAAGGACGCCAGCTTCTCTCCCTCGTGCCATCCGACCTGAAAAGCCCCGAGCTTACCGCACAGTGGGAACTTCGCCTCAAAGCAATCTCCCAGGGGAAAGAATCAGAAAAGAAGTTCATGCGCGAGATCGAGGACTACACAAAGTCTCTGATCCGGGAAATCCGTGAGAGCGACGGGAAGTTCCGCCATGACAATATGACCCGCCACAAATGCCCTCAATGCGGAAAATTCATGCTGGAAGTAAACGGAAAACACGGGAAAATGCTCGTCTGCCAGGACCGGGAATGCGGATACCGGGAAACCATCTCCCGCCGCACAAACGCCCGCTGTCCGGTATGCCACAAGAAAATGGAGCTTGTGGGAAAAGGCGACAGCCAGAGGTTTGTCTGCTCCTGCGGACACAAAGAAAAACTCTCCGCATTCCAGGATCGTAAGAACAGGGAAGGAAAAGGAGCAAACAAGCGTGATGTGGCAAATTATATGAAGAAACAGGCAAAAGAGGCAGAATCGCCAATTAACAGCGCATTCGCCGACGCACTGAAGAACCTGAAACTATAATCCGCAGCCAGCTCTCCACAGCCGGCTCTGTAAAACACAGTCTGATAATGCAGATAACTCCGGTCATACCCGAATCAGGTATGCCGGAGTTATTTTTATACTCAATATCCTGGATAATAAGCAGAAGTTATCTTCATATCTTGAAGCAATCCCCATAAGTTATCCTCACAGGAGATGATAATGCGGTATGATATCCTCATAATGTCCGTCTTTCATAAGAAATCCGCCGGGTATTGTGCCAAGTCTCACGAATCCGAGTTTCTCATATAATCTCAGCGCATTCGTGTTGCTGCTCACCACTGCGTTGAACTGCAGAATCCGAAATCCGATCTCACGCCCCTTATCCATGCAATGGCGCACCAGTTTTTCCCCGATATGGCGTCCGCGCATATCCCGTCTGACTGCGTAGCTGGCATTGCAGATATGCCCGCAGCGTCCGACATTATTCGGGTGCAGAATATACAGCCCCACAATTTCGCCTGTCTGCGCATCAGCCGCGATCCCAGTATAAGACTGCTCGCTGAAAAACTGATCACCGGAAGTCTCATCCAGCATCTCCATCTGCGGAAACGCCACTCCGTCCTCCACAACCTGATTCCAGATCTCCGCTGCTGCTCCGGCATCTTCTTTCTTATATTCACGAATCGTAATTTCCATCTTCATACACTCCCTGCTTCGCAGAAGAACACATTTTTCGCCTGTCTGCCTTTGTCTGACACATGTTTTCCTCTGAAATAATAAATCCCGGAGGTCTTCCATATGGAATCGCTCCGGAATCTATCATACCACAAAACAGAACCATTTGTCTGCCCTGTATTCTTTGATGGAAATATTGTTCTTTCTTAACGGAAATGATGATCTTCTTTAATGGAAATAATGATCTCCGATCTGCATACCGTATCCGCCGGTGCTGAAATAGAGACAGTCTCCCACCGGATTGCTTCCGGCAAGCGCATCCTCTGCCGCCTGCATGGCTGAATCAGTATAACTTCCGTTTGCAAGCACGGAATCGAGCCATCCTGTCATCGCCGGAGTAAACTGTCCGGACTGATAGATCACTTCTGAGATCGAATTCGGATAAACACCGCTGTTCACCCGGTTCATCACCACCGCTCCTACAGCCACCTGTCCCTCATAAGGCTGGTTTCCCGCCTCACAGAAGATCAGAGCCGCAAGAAGGCGCTTATCCTGCTCCGCTGCCTGTGCCTGAGCCTGCGCCGCCGCTTCAGCAGCTGCACGCTCTGCTTCAAGTCTGGCCGCTTCCTCGGCAGCCTTTCTCTCTTCTTCCACCTTCTGCTGGTATGCCGCCTGGGCTGCCTCAGCGGCAGCTTTCGTCTCCTTAAGCGCTTCCCCCTGCACTCCGGCTACGATATCTGAGAATTCCCACTCAACCGTCTCCTCCTGAACATTTACAGTCCGGGACGTGTCAGAAAGCGGTTCTTTTTCTGCTGCCAGACTCGTAAATCCCGTCAGCAGCATCATACTTGCCGTGGCAGCATAAAGCCCCATAAATACCCTTTTGTTCTGATTATGTTTCATATACTCCTCCTCAATTATTGCAATATCATTACGAACTTATATTAAAAATATATGTTATAATTTTCGTTTTTATTACAAATATTACAAAAATGTTACGGAGGCTATTGTAATATAAAAAAATCAGTTTGTCAACTTTTTTGTTTCTGCCATCTGTATCACTATTTAGTTGATTAAGTTCGCTGACTTTTTGAGACGATATTTTCGAAAACAGGGGTAGCCTTCCAAAACATATTCTACAAGGGTGGAGACTGTGTTCGGCTTCCGCTCCAGAAGCTAAGAGAAACTAAGGAGTTCCGGGGACGGACTAAAAACAGGGACAGACGGAGAGCAACTCGCTTGCGCTCAGACAATCTCACCGTCTGCCCCAACGTCCCTCCACGGAACTCCAAGTTTCACTAAGCGCCCTCCGAAGTCAGCCGCTCACACTCTCCGCCCTTGCAGAAAGGTTTTCGAAATGTGGCCTGTTTTCTACTTTATCGGCTGGAAAAGTCATCGAATAATCAACCGAGAAAAACAAAGGCGCGGCCGGAAAGCCTTTCTATGTGTAAGTCCTTCAAGCCGCGCCGTTTTGCATTTAAACATTTTTTCAGCCCTTTAGAAGTTCCCGGATTCTGGAACGGAACTTGACGCGCACATCCCCTCATCCGGAATACGTTTCTCCAAATCATCCGGTTCCGATTCTTGACCCACTTTCCGCCTGATTGCTTAGTGAACAAAATAGCGGATAATATATTATCTATTTGTTGCTATTTTTTGTGGTTTGGGATAATATATTATCTATGAATGACTTTATATTTATGAAAAGGACACCGAAGGAGATTGATCTGCTCATAGCTGAACGAATCCGTGGCATCCGAAGGAGGCGGAAGATATCACAGAAAAGGTTAAGCGAAAAATCGGGTGTAAGCCTGGGGTCTGTGAAACGGTTCGAAAGATATGGGGAGATATCTCTGATCTCGCTTACGAAAATAGCGATGGCACTGGAACTGGAAGGGGAATTGGAGGAACTGTTTGCGGAAGTTCCATTCCTGTCGATTGAGGAGATAATAAATGAAAAAAACTGAAAGACTGAATGTGAAGTATCATGACAGAAAAGTCGGAACTATGGCGCTGTATAAAGGACGGCTGGCGGCTTTTGAATATGACAGAGACTGGCTTGCGGACGGGTTTTCCATAAGTCCTTTTTCATTGCCGCTTGAACCGCGTGTTTTTATACCGAAGACAGAGCCTTTTGATGGAGTTTTTGGAGTTTTTGCTGACAGTCTTCCTGACGGGTGGGGGCGTCTGCTTGTAGACCGCCTCATGCTGAAAAACCATATAAATCCATATGAGATGGGAAATCTGGACCGGCTTGCCATCGTGGGACAGTCTGGAATGGGAGCACTTTGCTATGAGCCGGATTTTCATTTTGATACAGAAGAAACGCCGCTTGATCTGGACGAGATAGCGGAAGAATGCCGACGTATTCTGAATACGGAATCAGCAGAAAATCTGGATGAACTGTTTCGGCTTGGTGGATCTTCTGGCGGAGCAAGTCCTAAAATACTTACGAAAGTGGATGGGGAAGACGGGATTATTAAATTTCCGTCATCTGGTGACAGCGAGAATGCGGGAAGACAAGAGTATGACTATTCTGTCTGTGCCCGTAAATGTGGGATTGAGATGGAAGAGACAAAGCTGTTTCATTCTCAAAAATGTGATGGGTATTTCGGGACAAAACGGTATGACAGGAAAACAGGGGAAGATGGGAAAACAGAACGTATTCATATGTTGTCTGCATCAGCTGTACTGGAGACTTCTCACCGTATTCCGAATCTTGATTATGAAATTTTGATGAAACTGACACTTGAATTGACAAAAGAGTTTGTGGAAGCAGAAAAATTATATCGCCTGATGTGTTTTAATGTGTTTGCACACAACAGAGATGATCATTCGAAAAATTTCACGTATCTGTATAATGAGCAGGAAGAAAGATGGATGCTTTCACCGGCATATGATCTTACGTACAGCTATTCAATTGGGGGAGAGCATGCCACAACAGTGCATGGAAATGGAAAAAATCCCGGGATGGAAGATATTCTTGCGGTGGCGGGGGCTATTGGAATGGACATGAGAAAGGCCAGACAGACTGCAAAGGAAATCCGGGAATGTGTGGAAACAGAACTGAAGGAATATATTAAAGTATAGAAGAGGATTTTAGTGTGCTGCCATTGCAGGGGAGCAAAAGTCTTGGGCAATTCGTATTCGCATAAGCCGTTTAATTATGCCTTTCATCAATAATATGATATAAATATCAGGTATTTGTAATCGCTCTTCAGCGTCATTATAATAATCAGTGAGAGAAAGAAGCAGAGTGTCAGATACAGTATCTGGCTGCTGCGGAATGAAAGGATGAGTACGAATGATTATTGAAAATAAAACATTTGACGAAGAACGGGCACTGTATGGAAGCCGCGGAGTTACACTGAGAAACTGTACGTTCGACGGACCGGCTGATGGGGAAAGTGCCTGCAAGGAGTCTTCGGATATTGTAGTGGAAAACAGTTTCTTTAATCTCAGATATCCATTCTGGCATGACTACGGTCTGGAGATCTCAGATTCGGAAATGACGGAAAACTGCCGTGCGGCGCTGTGGTATTCGGACCATATCAACATTACGGGAACGAAACTTCACGGAATCAAGGCACTGAGGGAATGCAGCGATGTTTCACTGCGGGACTGTGATGTGATCTCTCCTGAGTTTGGCTGGTCGGTGCGAAATATCCATATGGAAAATACAGCTGTGTCCGGCGAGTATTTTATGATGCGTTCTGAGAATCTGACCTTCCATAATGTAGAATTGAACGGAAAATATTCATTCCAGTACATTAAGAATGCGGTGTTCGACCACTGTACATTTAATACAAAGGACGCGTTCTGGCACGGAGAAAACATCATCGTCCGCAACAGTACGGTGAAAGGCGAGTACCTGGCATGGTATTCCGACGGGCTGACTCTGGAAAACTGCAGGATTATCGGAACTCAGCCTTTCTGCTACTGCAGGAACCTGAAGCTGAAGAACTGCGAGATGATTGATACGGATCTCTGCTTTGAGAAATCAGATGTGGAAGCGAGGATTATTACACCGGTTATCAGCATTAAAAACCCGGCGTCCGGCACGATTTTTGTGCCATCGGTCGGGGAGATAATCAGGGATGATTCGGAGAGCAGAGGGAAAGTTGTCTGCACTGCGGGGAAACACGGGGAAGAATGTGCCTGAGTAAGGACGAGCGGTGAATTGCCCGGCAAATCAGAAGTGATGAAAAAGGGGTGGTGCAGTCCGCTGAGTCTGTGTTACAATCAGTCTTGTTACACGTAATTTATGCCGGCATTGCCGGCATCAGGACTGAGAAGAAAGCAGTGATTTGATTTTTATGAACCGGGACGATAAAAGAGACAACAGACAGAAGGATACGGGACAGGATGCCGGACCGAAGAAACAGGGGTGGCTGCGCACATTCGGCACTGCGCTGAACATGGAACTGAGAGAGCATAAAAGTTCGGCGATTGTGTACCTGACTCTGCGCGCGCTTGTCATTGTGATGATGATTCTGCAGCTTTTGAACCGGAATTTTGAGAACGTGTTTCTCTGCGCGCTGACGCTGGTTCTCCTTGTGATGCCAAGCCTGATTCAGGTGACGTTTAAAGTGGAGCTTCCGACGACACTTGAGATCATTATTCTCTTTTTCATATTCGCGGCAGAGATACTGGGCGAGATCAGTGAATTTTATCTTATGTTTCCCTTCTGGGATGCAGTGCTCCATACGCTGAACGGTTTTCTTGCGGCAGCCATTGGATTTTCCATGGTTGACCTGCTGAACAGAAGCGAGAAAACGGTCTTTAACCTGTCGCCGCTTTTTACGGCCATTGTGGCGTTCTGCTTTTCCATGACGATCGGCGTGGTCTGGGAATTCTTTGAGTTTTTCATGGACCAGGTGATGGGATATGATATGCAGAAAGATACGATAATCCATATGATTCGTTCCGTGACGCTGGATCCGGCAGGTCATAATGTGCCCTATGTGATCAGCAATATTACAGAGACGGCGGTGAACGGTCAGGAACTCGGGCTGGGCGGATACCTGGATATCGGACTGATTGATACGATGCAGGATCTGATTGTCAATTTCATCGGGGCGGCGGTGTTCTCCGTGATCGGTTTCTTCTATGTGAAGAACCGGGGAAAAGGGAAGATCGTTGGAAGGTTCGTTCCGAGAAGGAAGGCGAAAGACAGGGATTTCCTCGAGATTGCGATCGAGGCGGCGCAGGCAGAGAAAAAGCCGGGAGCGCCGCGGCCGGAGCGGAAAGACGAAGCCGCGCAGGGACGGGCGGCGGAAAAAGAGGAGCAGGAGGATGATTCCCGGCGGTGTATAGCGTCAGCGGCGGAAGAAGAGCCGTCTGACGACGCGCCAGAAGAGAAAGAGGATGAAAGCTCCGAGAATCGTGGCGGCGATATATAGCAGGATGACGGCTGTGTTCCCGAGCAAGGGAATCAGGTCACGGAAAATCACCTGCTGCATCTGATAATCCGGATTAATATAGAACATGTTGATCTTTCCGTACTGGTCCAGAGCAAGGTTAAGCAGTTCTGCGATGCCGCAGCAGATCAGGTACAGAGCGGAAGCCCCGAGGAAGGGGCGAAGCGGGAAAGCATTGATCAGCCGGCGGGAGAAGAGGAGCTTCCCGGAAGCTCCCGGACCTCCCGCCGGCTTTCTGCAGTAGAGGATACCGGCAAAGATCCCGATCAGGATAAGGAGCACATGCCAGAGATGGGAGTGGACCGTGAGCGCAGGATAAGCGTACTTCATTCCGCTTGTATCCGCGAACGCGGCGATGCCGCCCAGCAGGCCGTAGCACATGAGAAAGGCGAGAAGCACACGGCGGATCTTCTCGCGGCGCAGCCACGGGTAAGCAAGCAGGACATACATGGGGATGCTGCACAGCTGGAACGGAAGATACCAGAGGTTGTAATGTCCGCCGGCGGATAATGTCAAAACAAGCTGTTTCCATATCTCTGTGGACAGCATAACTGCACCGCACAGGAAGAGGATCCTGTCCGATGTATCCGGAAAATATTCAGATCTGATTCGTTTCATATAATTCATTTATGCACCTCTCCCATATTATAGCTCAAAAGAGGGACTCTTTATACCGCATTGCCGTTTTTTGGAGATTTATTCCGGCTGAATATTGTAGGAAACGTACAAAAAAACAAAAGAATTTCGTTAAAATTAGACAAAATCATACGCGTTTGAGCGGCGGGGAATTCGTGTGCCGGAAAAACAGATGAAAAAGTAATAAAACTTCACTTTTTATGAGTTGTAAAACAGGCAAAATGGAAGAAAAAGCGCCCCGTCTTCCGTTACGGAACTTGAAAAATGAAAATGTTGACAAAACGTGAACTCGGGCGTAATATTTAGTCATCTTTCCGGAAACATATTAATAGGAAGGATGCCCGGAAGCAGCGGAGAAGTGATTTGTCCGCGAATACGGGGAGTCGGAAATGAAAGGTGAAAAAAGGATTTAGGGGGTTCGAAGAAGAACAACTCTTTTTTTTATGCAAAAAATCCTGCATTGATTCGTTTTCCGGCGTTTGTTTTAAAGTATGAAAAGAGAAAAGAGGTAAAGGAGGGAGCAATACGGGAGATCTGACAGAAAGACTGATAGAAGAATTGAACTGCGAGACAGTCTTTACCCTGCCGGTTCTGGGAAATATCTCGGAATCTGTCGTGGTCACGTGGATCATTATGGCTGTTCTGGTCATCTTGTCCATTATCTTTGTGAGAAACCTTCGGGTAGAGAACCCCGGCAAAGTGCAGCTTGCGCTGGAAGCGGGGATCGGCTGGGCGCAGGATTTCTTCGAGGGGATCATCGGGAAAGAGAACCGAAGATATGTCCCCTATCTGATCACTGTGCTTCTCTATCTGGCGGCCGCAAACACGCTGGCGCCGCTGTGTGGATTCAAGCCGCCGACAAAAGATCTGAATGTTACGGCAGCGCTTGGAATTATGAGCATGGTTTTGATCGAATATTCCGGTATCCATAAAAATGGAGTAAAACACTGGGTAAAACATTTCGCCCAGCCGGTTCCGGTAGTGGCGCCGATAACGGTGCTGGAAGTCGTGATCCGGCCGCTGTCGCTTTGTATGCGACTTTTCGGAAATATGCTGGCCGGGTTTGTGGTGCTTGAACTGCTGAAGTTCTTTGTGCCGCTTATCATTCCCATTCCGGTAAGTTTTTATTTCGATATTTTCGACGGTCTGCTTCAGGCGTATGTATTTGTATTCCTGACGGCATTATTTATGACCGAGGAGATGGAGTGACGTTCCGCACTTATGTGCGGGGAACGGACAGTTCCCGCCTTTTAAATGAACAGTACGGCCGGTGAGCTTTTCCAGACGCGCGGCCGGGCTGCCAGGATTTACATCAGAGGACAGGGCCGGGAGAAGACTGCAGGACGAGAGAGGACTTCGCCCCGGAAAGTGAGGGAGCGGAGCAGGAGAAGAAGTTCTGCTGAATAAATTTTTATTTACAAAGAAAAAACAGAGAGAAAAAGGAGATTTTTATCATGGAAGCAATTATCGCAATCGGAGCAGCAGTCGCTGTATTAACAGGTATCGGAGCAGGTGTAGGTATCGGTATCGCAACAGGTAAGGCAGCAGAGGCTATCGCAAGACAGCCGGAGGCAGAGGGCAAGATCAGCAAGAACCTGATTCTCGGATGTGCGCTTGCAGAGGCAACAGCTATCTACGGTTTCATCATCGGACTTCTGATTATCGTACTTCTTTAATTGACGAGTGTGAATCGATGAGAGAACAGACAACAGAAAAAGATAACAGGAAAGGCGGGCGGAAAAGGTGATTTCAATTAATATGAACCTTGTCTATACCATTATAAACCTTGTTGTTCTTTATCTTTTGCTGAGACATTTCCTCTTCACACCGGTGATGAATATCATGGAGCAGAGGAGGAAACTGATCGAGGACGGGCTTAAGCACGCGCAGGAAGCACAGGATGACGCCAACCGGATGAAACAGGAGTATGAGAAGGCTCTGAGCGGAGCAAAACAGGAATCCGTGAAGATGCTCGAGGATGCCCGTAAGACAGCGAAAGCCGAGTATGACCGTATCGTAGGCGAAGCTGATGATGAGGCGGGAAGCATCATTGAGTCGGCAAGAGAGACGGTGCGGCTGGAACGCGATAAGACCATGCAGGAGCTGCAGTCCCAGATCGCGTCCCTCGCGGTCGCTTCCGCGGCTAAGATCATGGGCAGAACGACAGAGAACCAGGGAAATCAGGATCTATACGATCAGTTTTTGAAAGAAGCAGGTGAGGGCAATGAAGATGCAGGCAGATAAGGAGATACGCTGCTCTTCACCGGCAGCTGCTTACGGACAGGTGCTGTTCGGGCTTGATATTCCGGAAGAAGATGTGAGGAAATCGAGGGAGATATTCAGCGAAGTTCCCCAGCTGACGGATGTATTTACAAACCCGACGATCGCCACGAAGAAAAAGGAAAATGTGATTGACAGGGTGTTCCCCGAATCGATCAGGAATTTTCTCAAGACAGCCTGCAGATATCGGAGAATGGATCTCATGCAGGAGATATTTGCAGCATATGACAGGTGCCGGGACGAACAGGATCAGGTCCTGAACGCAGTACTTACATGTATCACACCTCCCACTGAGGCGCAGAAGAAGGGGATGGAGGCGTTCCTGTGCAGGAAGTACAGGGCGAAGAAGGCCGACATCACCGTGTGCAGGGATGACACGCTCTTCGGCGGATTTATCCTTCGTGTGGGAAGTGACGAATACGACTGGAGTATGAAAGGACGCCTGAACAGATTAGAACAAACATTAACCTGGAGGTGAACAAGTTGAGTTCATTTAACTCAGATGAGATTATCTCTATCCTCCGTGAGGAGATAGAGAATTTTGATATGATGAGCAGGGACAGTGAAGTCGGAACTGTCGTTGCTGTCGGCGATGGAATCGCCACTATCTACGGGATCGACCACGCGATGTACGGAGAGATCGTCACATTCGAGACCGGGCTCAAAGGTATGGTTCAGGACATCCGGAAAGACGAAGTAGGCTGTATCCTCTTCGGAAGTGACGGTGAGATCCGTGAGGGAACAAAAGTCAGCCGTACAGGCAAACGCGCAGGAATTCCGGCAGGTGAAGGATTTATCGGAAGAGTTGTCAACGCGCTCGGGGAGCCGATTGACGGCAGAGGAGAGATCAAGTCGGATGATTACCGTCCGATCGAGACGGAAGCTCCGGGAATCATTGACAGAAAATCAGTCAGTGTCCCGATGGAGACGGGTATCCTTTCCATTGACGCCATGTTCCCTATCGGACGCGGGCAGCGTGAGCTGATCATCGGCGACCGTCAGACCGGAAAGACATCGATTGCCATGGATACGATCCTGAACCAGAAAGGAAAGGACGTGATCTGCATCTACGTGGCCATCGGACAGAAAGCATCCACGGTTGCGCAGGTGGTAAACACTCTGAAGACGCACGGAGCGATGGATTACACGATTGTAGTGTCATCAACGGCCAGCGACTGCGCGCCGCTTCAGTATATCGCTCCTTACGCGGGAACCGCGATCGGAGAATACTTCATGTATCAGGGAAGAGACGTGCTGATTGTCTATGATGATCTGTCTAAACATGCGGTTGCATACCGTGCCCTCTCCCTTCTGCTGGGACGATCTCCGGGACGTGAGGCGTATCCGGGAGACGTATTCTATCTGCATTCAAGACTGCTGGAGCGCTCCAGCCGTTTGAGTGACGAGAAGGGCGGCGGATCCATGACCGCGCTGCCGATTATCGAGACCCAGGCGGGAGATGTGTCGGCTTATATTCCGACCAATGTGATCTCGATTACAGACGGACAGATCTTCCTTGAGAGCGGACTGTTTGCATCAGGAATGAGACCGGCGGTCAATGTTGGACTTTCCGTATCCCGAGTGGGAGGCGCGGCGCAGACGAAAGCGATGAAGAAGGCGTCGGGAAGTATTCGTATTGATCTTGCCCAGTACCGCGAGATGGAAGTGTTCACACAGTTCAGCTCAGATCTGGATCCGGCTACGAAGGAGCAGCTTGAGTACGGCAGCGGTTTGATGGAACTGCTGAAACAGCCGCTGTACCATCCGCTGTCACTTCATGAGAAAGTGATTACGCTCTGTGCAGCAACGCACAAGGTGCTTCTCGGAGTTGAGAAAAAGGAGATCAAGAAATTCCAGGCGGATATGCTGACATATTTTGACGCAGCGCATCCGGAGATCGGGCGTGAGATCGAGGAGACAAAAGTTCTCAGCGATGAACTGATCGAAAAGATTGTGGAAACAGCAAAGGAATTCAAGAAGAGCAGGTGAGAATATGGCAAATATAAGGGAGATACAGAGCAGGATCAACAGTGTGAAAGACACGATGAAGATTACGAATGCGATGTATATGATCTCTTCATCCAAGATGACTCAGGCAAAGAAGAAACTGTCTGATACGGAGCCGTACTTCTATGCGCTGCAGGGAGAGATCTCAAGAATCCTCCGCCATCTGCCCGAACTGGAACACCGCTATTTTGACGCCAGAAAAGATATACCTGCTGAAGAGCGGAAGATCGGTTCGATCGTCATAACTGCGGACAAGGGACTTGCCGGCGCGTATAATCACAACATTGTGAAGCTGGAAGAGGAGATTCTCGCGAAGCCGGGGATTCACAAGCTGTTCATTGTAGGAGAGCTTGGACGGCATTACTTCGCGAAGAGAGGCGTTCAGATCGACACCAATTTCCAGTATACGGTACAGAAACCGACCATGCACCGCGCGAGAGATATCTCAGGCGTGCTGCTGGAGCAGTTTGAAGCGGGAGAACTGGACGAGATCTATATTGTATATACGCGTATGGAGAATTCCGTTCAGTCCGATGCGGAGATCTTAAAGCTTCTGCCTCTTGAGAGGAGCTCGTTCAATGAGATGAAAATGCCCCTGAATGTGCACCGTGAAGCCATTGAACTGTATCCGTCCGTGGAGGCGGTGATGGACAGTATCGTGCCGAACTATGTAACCGGTATGATATACTGTACTCTGGTGGAAGCATATGCCAGCGAGCACAATGCCAGGATGATGGCGATGAAGTCCGCGACGGACAGCGCGCAGAGTCTGATCCATGACCTGTCGATTCTCTATAACAGGGCGCGTCAGGCAGCGATCACACAGGAGATTACAGAGGTATGTGCCGGCGCGAGGGCGCAGCAGAAGTAGTTGGAATAAGGAAAGTGAGAAACATTATGAATAAAGGAAGAATCATACAGGTTATGGGACCTGTTGTTGACGTATTGTTTGAAGACGGTGACCTTCCCTTTATCAAGGATGCGCTTGAAGTTGACAACAACGGCAAGAAATGCATCATGGAGGTGGCCCAGCATCTCGGAAACAATGAGGTGCGCTGTCTGATGCTGGCTGCGAGCGAGGGACTTCACAAAGACATGGAAGTCACAGCTACGGGCGCGGGCATCAAAGTCCCCGTGGGAGAGAAGACGCTCGGAAGGCTGTTCAACGTGCTTGGCGAGACTATTGATGACGGGGATGCGATCACGGATTCGGAGAAGTGGGTTATCCACAGAAAACCGCCGACATTTGAAGATCAGAGCCCGGTAGTTGAGATCCTTGAGACGGGTATCAAGGTAATCGACCTTCTGGCGCCGTATGCCAAAGGCGGTAAGATCGGTCTGTTCGGCGGCGCAGGAGTAGGTAAGACAGTCCTGATTCAGGAGCTGATCCGCAACATTGCTACAGAGCACGGCGGATATTCAATATTTACAGGAGTCGGAGAGCGTTCCCGTGAAGGAAATGATCTCTGGTCAGAGATGAAGGAGTCCGGAGTGCTGGAGAAGACAGCCCTTGTGTTCGGACAGATGAACGAGCCCCCCGGAGCGCGTATGCGTGTGGCGGAGACCGGGCTTACAATGGCGGAGTATTTCCGTGATGAGGAGCACAGAAACGTCCTTCTCTTCATTGATAATATTTTCCGTTTCACACAGGCGGGATCCGAGGTGTCCGCGCTGCTTGGCCGTATGCCGTCCGCTGTTGGTTACCAGCCTACGCTGGCAACGGAGATGGGTGAGCTTCAGGAGCGTATCGCCTCCACGAAGAACGGTTCTGTTACATCAGTGCAGGCAGTCTATGTGCCGGCGGATGACCTGACAGACCCGGCGCCGGCGACAACATTCGCCCATCTGGATGCTACAACAGTTCTTTCCCGTAAGATTGTGGAGCAGGGAATCTATCCGGCAGTGGATCCGCTTGAGTCCAGCTCGCGTATCCTGGAGGCTGACGTGGTGGGTGAAGAGCACTACGAGGTGGCGAACCAGGTGAAGGCGATCCTTCAGAAATATAAGGAACTGCAGGATATCATTGCGATCCTCGGTATGGAAGAACTTTCCGATGAGGATAAGGCGGTTGTCATGCGTGCGAGAAAGATTCAGAGATTCCTGTCACAGCCGTTCTATGTAGCGGAGACATTTACCGGTATTTCGGGTAAATATGTGCCGCTCAAGGAGACGATCCGCGGATTCAAGATGATCATCAACGGTGAGATGGACGAGTATCCGGAGTCCGCTTTCTTTAACGTTGGTACGATCGACGATGTAATTGCCAAGGCAAAGGCGGAAGCGGCAGGTGAGTAGAGATGGATACGTTTGGTCTGAAAATAATTGCGAGCGATAAGGTCTTTTATGAGGGGCGCTGCAGGAAGATGGTCATTCCCGCGCCTGACGGAGAGAAGGGAATTCTGCCGAATCATGAGAATATGGTCATCGCGATTGCGGTCGGGATTGCCCGCCTTGAACTGGAAGAAGGGCACTGGGCGGAAGTTGCGGTCGGGACAGGATTTGCGGAGATCGTGAACAACCGTGTGACCCTGCTGGTGGATACTGCCGAGCGGCCGGAGGATATCGATATCCGTCATGCCGAGGAACAGCGGGAGAGAGCGGAAGAGAAGATGAGACAGAAACAGAGCATACAGGAGTATTATCATACACAGGCCTCCCTGGCGAGAGCCATGAACAGGCTGAAGCTTGCGCAGAACAGGAAATGGAACCTGTAACTGAACTGGTGAGATGGCTGATACCAGTTCGGTATGCGCAGTCCCAGGGCTGAACTGATACTAAGATTTTGCTAAAAAGAGATACGTTTATTGACACTGTACGGACTGAATGTTATATTTATGTAAAATGCAGGTAAATTTATAGACGGTAGGAGGAAAACAAACGTTATATCAGATGCATATTCTGCTGACTGAACGCAGAGAATGTTTTTTGTTTTCTTCCCGCCGTTTTTTTGTGCGAAAATCCGGGGCATCAGAAGACACAGTCGTCTGTAGTGCGAAGGTGACGCGCGAAGGGAGGATTTATGGACGTATCATTTTCAGCTTTTTGTCAGGAGGTTTTTTCAAATCCTGTCCTGATGATCACGGTAGCTCTGACGCTTGGCGTTATATTTGTCAACGGATGGACAGACGCACCGAACGCAATTGCGACCTGTATCGCGACAAGGTGCCTGAAGGTCCGCACAGCCATCATGCTGAGCGCTGTATTTAATTTCCTCGGGGTTCTTGTCATGACGCACATTAACAGTGCGGTTGCCTCGACGATCAGCAACATGGTGGATTTCGGCGGTGAGACTGAGGAAGCTCTGATTGCATTGTGCGCAGCTCTGTTTTCCATTGTTGTCTACAGTGTGGCGGCGTCTGTGTTCGGAATTCCGACCAGCGAGAGCCACAGCCTGATCGCCGGACTGTCCGGCGCTGCGATTGCCATTCATAACGGCATCAGCGGAATTAACTTTAACGAGTGGGTAAAGGTCCTCTACGGACTTGTCTTAAGCCTTGCGCTCGGATTCTTCATGGGCTGGGTAATCTGCAAGGCGATCACGATAATCTGCGCGGGCATGGACCGTCATAAGACAAATGGATTTTTCAAGTCGGCTCAGATTTTCGGAGCCGCGTTCATGAGTTTTATGCACGGCGCTCAGGACGGCCAGAAATTCATCGGCGTTCTCTTCCTTGGAATCGCATTCTGCAACGGACAGAGCAGCGTGCAGGGAATGATTATCCCCGTGTGGCTGATGCTTCTCTGCAGTGTTGTTATGGGTGTGGGGACCAGCGTCGGCGGAGAGAAGATCATCAAATCCGTTGGAATGGATATGGTGAAACTGGAGAAATTCCAGGGGTTCTCAGCAGATCTTGCAGGAGCTGTCTGCCTCCTGCTCTCCAGTGTGTTCGGTATTCCGGTATCTACGACACATACGAAGACAAGCGCCATCATGGGCGTGGGAGCGGTCAAGAGGCTGTCCGCGATTAACTTCGGTGTTGTGAAGGATATGATGCTTACATGGATATTTACATTCCCGGGATGCGGTCTGATCAGTTTTGTTGTGGCAAAAATATTTATCGCGATTTTTTAGGAGGATAAAGAAATGGCAAAGAAACAGGATTCATTTTATTTCGACAATTTCGTATCATGTGCTGAGGAGAGCTGCCGGGCAGCCAAGATGCTCAAAGAGACGCTGGGAGACTTCAGGGAAGAACTGCTGGAAGAACGTCTGGAGCAGATGCATGAGATTGAGCACAGCGGAGATGCGAAGAAACATGAGATGCTTGACAGACTGTCAAAAGAATTTATTCCGCCGATTGAGCGGGAGGATATCGTTGCCCTCAGCCAGAATATTGACAATGTAACAGACAAGGTAGAGGACGTCATGCTCCGCGTCTACATGAACAATGTCCATGAGATTGAGCCGGACGCGCTTGCCATGGCCGACGTTGTGATCCGGTGCTGCGATGCGGTAAGAGAACTGCTCGTAGAGTTCAGAGAGTTCAAGAAATCAAAGAAGATCAAGGATCTGGTTATCCGCATCAATGATTTTGAGGAAGAGGCGGACAAGCTGTTTATGAACAGTATGCGCAAACTCTATGCGGCATCCGAAGATCCGATCCGCATCATCGCGTGGAGAGATATCTATATTTATCTTGAGAGATGCGCGGATGCCTGCGAGCACGTGGCGGACGTTGTCGAAAGCGTGATCATGAAGAATTCCTGATGCCTGGGAGAAACTGTTCCGCCGCGTCAGGCGATATAAGGGGAATATTTTTATCTTGAAGCAGATCTGTGCAGTGCGCAGATCTGCATTTTATCTTGCATTTTAGAGAAGCGTATACTACAATAAAAATGCCCTTTTGATTGCAGAAACTATTGTAAACGGAAATATTTCGTATATGATTGTATAGATGAAAAATGGATAAAACAGGGGAGAGAAAGAAATGAGTGACAGTTATAAACCTCGTTCACTGGCGGAAATCATGAACGACCTGTTAAGCACAGTACGTGATTATTATGATGCGGAATATGCATACTATATTGAGAAAGAGCAGGGAGACATCGAGACCATTTACGAGTGGTGCGCTGAAAATATTGAGTGGCAGCGGGATCGTCTCAAACTGCTTTCTCAGGAACAGCAGCCAAAGTGGATGAAAGAGGAGATTACGGATACGACGGCGGACAGCTACAGTGTGTTCCGCCAGATCAGCGAAGATACAACGGCGATACTGGCTGTTGTCGGTGTGCACCGGGGCGGCTGTACGCTTGATCTGATGCGCGCTCTTCTCCCGTATATCCCGCAGGCAATCGCCCTGCATAAGATGCAGAAACAGCAGGAATATCTGAGCTATCATGATGACCTGACAGGACTTCTGAACAGGAACAGCCTCGTGGATTATCTGGACAATGTAAGAGAGCGCAGTCTGAAGTCTCTGGGCGCGCTGTCGATTGACATCAACGGCCTGAAGAATTTCAATAAAGAATTCGGCAGGGAGTACGGGGATGAGGTTGTGATCCGGGTCGGAGAGGTCCTGGAAGAGTATTTCCGCAGCGGTGAGGTGTACCGGGTAACAGGAGATGAGTATCTTGTGCTTGTTGAGAATACTTCTTATGAGGATTTCACAAAGCAGATTTACGCGGCACATACCAAGCTTGACAATATCAGTCTCGGACTTGTTTCCATGGGGTATGCATGGGAGAAGGTTGACATCGATGTGGACAAGCTGGTGAATCACGCCGAGGTCATGATGCTTGACGAGAAGAAGAAGTATTACAAGAATCTCAAAAAAGGCCATCATGAGCCGATTATCAAGAAGGATCTTCTGGAAGACCTTGAACAGAGAAATTTTATCGTCTGTCTTGTGCCAAAGGTGGATGTGAGCACGGAATCCGTGGCAGGCGCGGAGGCTGTTGTGCGTTACCACCACAAGGATCTCGGAATTGTGAATCCGGGGAAATATATCAATCTGCTGGAAGAGACGAAACTGTCTCATTACCTTGACTTATATGTGTTTGAGGAAGTGTGTAAGACGCTGCATAAATGGGAAGTGGAAGGGATTCCGCTGATTCCGGTTTCCGTGAATTTCGCGGGAGCGACTCTTCGGCAGGAGAGCATCGCGGATAAGATGCTTCACCTGATCGAAAAGTATCATGTGAGATGCGAGTACCTTGAAGTAGAGGTGTCCGAGTCGAGCAATGACATGAACCAGGAGATGCTGGCGGAGACAAGCAGCAAGATCAGGAAGGGGAATGTCCGGGTGATACTGGATCATTTCGGCGCAAAAGATTCCAGCTTCTCAATCCTTTCTCTGATGGAATTCGACGGACTGAAGCTTGACAAGAGCCTGATCACGAATATTGTCGGAAATGCCCGGAGCCGTATTGTGGCGCAGGCTGTGATCGACATATGCAGACAGCTGGGCGCATCCGTTCAGGCGGCGGGCGTGGAGACACAGGATCAGCTGAATGTACTGAAAGAACTCGGCTGCGATTACGCGCAGGGAACACTTTTTAACAAACCGATTACTATAGAAACTTTTGAAGTGCGGTATCTGAAAGGGTAAAAATGGTAAAAGTCTGGGTTGCGGATGTGTCGCCGCTGTGTGAGAGCGGCTGTTATGAGGCTTATTACAGTGCACTGCCGGACTTCCGGAAGAAGAAGGCGGATGCCCTGCGGTCAGTGGAAATGCGGGCGCAGAGTGCGGGTGTATGGAGCCTGTGGGAAAAGATACGGAAGGAGTATGGCATTGCAGATGACGCCCCGCGTAATTTTTCCCATTCCGGACAATATGTCATGTGCGCTGTTGAGACCGCAGGGAAAAATGCGGCTGTAGGATGTGATCTGGAGAAGAAGGGGGAGCTGAAACTCAGGCTGGCGAAACGTTTTTTCTGTCCGGAAGAGTACGAAATGATCCTGGATCAGGACTCTGAAGAGAAGAGGACAGACATGTTTTACCGCTACTGGGTGCTCAAGGAAAGCTTTATGAAGGCTACAGGAAAAGGGATGGCACTGCCGGTCAATTCCTTCTGTATCCGTCTGGGGGAACCGCCGGTGCTTGTGAGACAGCCGGCAGAGTTTACGGAAGATTATTATTACATGGAGTATGAATGGATGGGGATACCGTATAAGATGGCGGTCTGCAGTACAGATGCCAGGATCGATACGGCACTCCATACGGAGTTGAAATTATGAGCAGAATACGAACCAAATCAAGGCTGAAGCGGATGTTCATTATGGGACTGGTGCTCGGCGCAGCGGCGGGAATCCTGTTTACGGTCCTGATCGCGAACGGGATTATTTCGGATAAAGAGGCAAAATATATCTCTGAGAATGCAGATCTGACAGAGGAAAACAAGACATTAAAGCAGCAGGTGAACAAACAGAATGCTGTGGAAAACAGTGCGGAGCTTCTTGCAAGCGATGCTGAGAACTGGGCGCTGGCACTTGTCAATGAAGAACATCCGCTGGACACTTCCTATGAGCCGGCGCAGCTGACAGAAGTGGAGTCAGAACGCTCGGTTGATTCCAGAATAGTGGATGCCTTAAATCAGATGCTTGATGACGCGCAGGCAGAAGGATTAAGCATGTATGTGGCGTCTGCCTACCGTTCCTATGATGATCAGCGGACCGTGTTCAACGCAACGATGCAGGACTGGATCAATCAGGGATACACACCTTTGAACGCGTATGATGAGACGAAGAAATCCGTGGCAGTCCCGGGGACTAGCGAACATGCGACCGGGCTGTGTGTTGATATTATTGCATCGTATTACCAGGAACTGGATGATGCGCAGGGAGACACGGCGGAACAGCAGTGGCTGATGGAACACTGCTGGGAGTATGGATTCATTCTCCGTTATCCGGAGGATAAAGCGGACATTACCGGAATCATATACGAGCCGTGGCATTACCGGTATGTAGGGGCGGAAGCAGCTAAGGAGATACATGAGCAGGATCTCACACTGGAGGAGTACCTGGCTCAGTGATATCTTTTCTCTTTGCGGAGCAGCACGGCGCGTTTTTACAAGCGCAGCCGGATGCGTTGCTTTTTGGCGGAGAGAGGGGAGAAGAAGGGTATAAATAAGATACATAAGGAGGAAAACCATGGAAGATTTAACATTCGGGGAACAGGTCAAGATCATCCTTGGGAGAAGAGGGATGACAATCAAGCAGCTCGCAGAGCTGATCGAAGTAAAAACAGGTAAGAAGATGTCCAGGCAGAATCTGACGCAGCGCCTGGGAAGAGATAATTTCCAGGAGCAGGATATGCGTATGATTGCTGAAATCCTGGAATGCCCGTTCCGACTGAGTATTCTGTCCGGCGAGGTACAGCATCCGACGAAGGAAACCGTGCCGGCTGAACCTGCGGAAGAAAATGTTCAGATGCAGCAGGAACCGGAAGATGAAGATAGAATTGCGGCAGCGGAAGCATCAGAGAGTGTGTACCAGACCGCAGTAACGGAAGAAGAGACAGAGTCTGCAGAGCAGGCTGCGGAAGCGGAAGAGACAGCTGCAGTGACAGCAGTGGAAGAGGCTGCGGAGCAGATAGCAGCAGTGACAGAAGAGAGTGCGGCAGCTCAGAGTGTGTCAGTAGAAGAGACAGACGCAGTGGTTCAGGCAGAAGCGCCGGCAGCGGCTGAAGCAGAATACAGCGCAGACAGTGAGAGCAAAGAAGCCGGAGCTGCGGCCGCAGATCTGGGACCGGATGAGAGAGACATGACAATCGGCGAGCTTTATGATATCCACCAGGAACTGACGGAACTGGAGGAGAATGCAAAAGCCGGTGAATCTGTAGAAGAGATCAAGAAAGAACTGGAGAAGCCGAAGAGAGACTGGTTTAGAACCGGCGGACTGTTCCTGCGCGGCAGAAGACAGCGCGAGGAGCAGAAGAGAGAGGAAGAACAGAGAAAGGCTGAAGAGCAAAGACTGGCTGAGGAGCGGCAGAAAGCCGAGGAACAGAGACGTCTTGAGGCTGAGCGTGAAGCGGAAGCTCTGAGAGCGGCTGAGGAGGAGATGGAAGCCCAGGCGCAGGTTGAAGCGGAGCCGGGGACGGATGCTCAGGCACAGTATGAAGCAGAGGCGGAGATGGCGTCTGATGCACAGTACGAGACAGAGGCAGATTTGGAAGCTCAGGCACAGTACGAAGCAGAGGCGCAGGCGGAAGCCGCATATATGCAGGGTGAGGATCAGGACGAAGTCCGTGAAGAGTACATGGAAACAGAATCTGCGCAGTCCGCGTACTCGGGAAGTGAGAAAGATGATTTCGAACCGGTGATTGCCCACAATGATGCGGAGGAAGATACAGCGGTTGGCGATGTGAACCCGTATACCGGAAGGGAATACCAGTCCAACAGTGTGCGGATGCATCCGTCAAGAATCGGTTATGTACAGGTGTATGACCGGACGATCCATAAATGGACTGATATGACAGAGTGGGCGTTCCTTGGTCTTCAGGAGAGGAAGAAAGCGCTTCTTGGAAAAGCCTATGAACCGCCGATCTATCTGGATTAATCATGGCCAGGGCAGCAATTCTGCCATGATATATGAACCGGTAATAAAACAGAAAGGCTTATAAGAAAAGATACCATGCCCCGCAGCGTCTGTCTGCGGGGTAATTCTTAAGATTAAGACAGTAAGCGCCATGGTGAGAACTGAATTGCCGCGGCAGTGATAAAGTACGGTCAAAACAGTACAGTCAAAAAAGCACAGCCAAAACAGTACAGCCAGAACAGGACAGACAGAACATTCAAAACAGGACAGCGGAAGGAGTGTGGGAAGATGGAGTGGAAGACACTGTTATCGTCGAAACGGGAAAGAGAGAGCACAGGGCGTCCGAAATCAGCGGATCTGCGAAGCGAGTTTGAGAAAGACTACCACAGGATTATCGGAAGCGCCTCTTTCCGCAGACTGCAGGACAAGACGCAGGTATTTCCGCTGGATCAAAGCGATTTTATCCGAACCAGACTGACACATTCCCTGGAAGTCTCATCGTTCGGCAATTCGCTTGGACAGAACATCGGGGAAAATATACTGAAATACAGGAAGAATTCAGGCTTCACCCCGCAGATGAAAGAGGATATTTCTCATATTCTTCAGTGCGCAGGGCTGATTCATGACATAGGGAACCCGCCCTTCGGACATTTTGGGGAAGTGGCGATCCGGGAATGGTTTATGCGGAATCTGCCGAAACTTACATTTTTCGGACAGAAGGTGGAAGATCTCTTCACAGAACAGATGAAACAGGATTTCTATCATTTTGAGGGAAATGCGCAGGCGCTGCGGCTCGTGACAAAGCTCCATTACCTTGTGGACGAGCACGGGATGAATCTGACCTATGCGCTGCTCAACACCATTATCAAATATCCGGTTTCATCAACCGGGATAAATCCGGACAGCGGAAATATCAAGGATAAAAAGATGGGATATTATTTTGCGGATGAGAAGATATTCCGGGAAGTGACCGGGGCGACAGGCGCCGGGAAAAACCGTCATCCGCTCACGTACATTCTGGAGGCAGCGGATGATCTGGCGTATAAAACAGCAGATATAGAGGATGCGTTTGTCAAAGGCTTCATTACGTATTATACCCTGGAAAAGGAGCTGGCGCCTCTCGACAGAATGATTGAAAGAGAGCATCCGGAAGCGGCGTTCAAACCGCTGGAAAAGCTGCACCGATACTATGAACGGGGGATTCGGAAAGGGGTAAATGATCCGGAATCCTATGCTGTGAAAAACTGGATCGTAAGCGCGCAGGGATTTCTGATCAGCTGCGCAACCTTTGGATTTACATCGAATTATGACAGGATCATGGCGGGAAGCTTTGAGCAGGATCTGTTTTACGGAACATTCGGTGAAAAACTGATGGATCTTCTGGGAGATATGGCGTACCGGTATGTCTTTTCATCGATGGATATCTATAAGATGGAAGTGGCGGAGGCTGCGATTCTGGATTATCTGATGGACAGGCTGGTCAGGGCGGTGCTGTATTATGACACAGATGCCCGCCAGGACACGATCGACAAGAGGGTGGTTTCGTTTATTTCGGATAATTATAAAAATGCATATAAATTTCAGGCAAAAGGAAAAGGAGAAGAGGAGAAGCTCTATCTCCGTCTTCTCCTCGTGACAGATTACGTGTGCGGGATGACAGACAGTTACGCAAAACGTCTGTATCAGGAGATGAACGGGATGATCTGACATTCAGCATCTGATTTTCGGAAGGAAAGCAGAATTCCGTGCTCACCGTTCGCACGGTCCCACGCACCTGCACCAGTAACCGAAATCCGCGCGGTCGTTGCGCTCTTCTTCAGCGAGATCGAGCAGCGGGGCGAAGGACCGGGAGAATTTCGGAAAGCCGAAGAGATCGGCTGCCCGGGCTTCCCTCAGGTCATAAACGCCGGGCACGCCCAGCCAGTTGCGTCCGTCTTCTTCAATCAGGATCAGATGATTGTAATTCTGATATCCGTGGAGAAGAAAACTGTTGTTGGCAAGGTGCCAGAACCTCCGCGGGAGGAGGGAGAGATCTGTGCGGCTGATCTTCCGCACTTTTGATTGCTCCATGTCCGCCTGGTCGGTACTGCTGTCCGGGGCGGCGGTATCTGGCATGGCAGTATCTGGTATATCAGCGCCCGGTATGGCGCTGTCAGGCTCGGCATTGTCCGGCATATCATTAACCGGCGCGGGATTTCGGTGCGCGTTAAAGTTGGGCGGCAGGATGTATTCCGGTTCCGTGTCGAAATCGGATACAGTGTCAGCAGATGTTTCTGCACCGGGCGTTGGCAAGGCTTCAGGATTTGGCTCTGCAGCGGTTCTGTCTGCGGAGTAGGTTTCACTGTCCGGATTCTTCTCAGCTGCAGTTAATTCTGCAGGAGCAGACGTACCTGAGCCGGATGCATCTAAGTCGGATATAGCTGAGCCGGATGCAGCTGAGTCGGATGTGCCTGAGCCGGATGCATCTGGCAGAGATTCTGCCTGGCTTACAGGTTCCTCACCGAGACGGAAACGCTGCGTGTTGATCTCGAAGAAGAAAGCGGAAGCCATCCAGAAAAGGGTGAGATTTGATCCGGAGAGTTTGAGGAGAAATCCGTCGATCTGCATCAGAGGGCGGCTCTGTGGAAAATGGATTTCGGAGACAGGAAGCCGGATCGATATGTTGCGGCCGTGGCTGTTCAGAGTCCCGATCTGTGCGCCGTATACGTTCCCGTCATCACAGTAAAAAGCATACAGTTCTATGGAAGTATTGCTTCCAATGGGGATTCCTCTTGCGTAGAGCTGGAGAATGCAGGACTGATAATGGCGGGATACTTTGATAAATCCGACGTTTCTCCTGCGTTTTGAATTTTCGTATTCATATAAATAATAAGTACCGGTGTTCATACATTACCTCTGGTCTTGTCTCTTTTATGACTAATCTATTCGCCGGGGGAAGAAAAAAGAACAGGGGCGGAAAGGAAAATAATGGAAAGAGAGCAGACAGTTCATACAGAAGAACAGGCAAAGACAGATATCAAATATATGCGCGAGGCGATCCGGCAGGCAAAGAAGGCCTATAAGCTGGACGAGACCCCGATAGGGTGCGTGATCGTACATGAAGGCAAAATCATCGGAAGAGGATATAACAGGAGAAATACGGATAAAAGTCCCCTTGCCCATGCGGAAATCGCAGCGATAAAGAAAGCGAGCAAAAAGCTCGGCGACTGGAGGCTTGAGGACTGTACACTTTATGTGACGCTGGAGCCGTGCCAGATGTGTGCCGGAGCTATCGTTCAGTCGAGAGTTACAAGAGTGGTTGTGGGCTGCATGAACCCGAAGGCGGGATGCGCCGGATCAGTGTTGAATCTGCTGCAGATGGAACGGTTTAACCATCAGGTGGAACTGGAGACAGGTGTGCTGGAGGAAGAGTGCAGCACTCTGATGACAGGGTTTTTCAAAGAACTGCGGGAGCGGAAGAAGATGAGGAAGAAAGAAAAGGCGGCATCAGCAGACGGTGAAAGTCAGCTGAGCCGGGAAGAATAAAAAAGGACGTGCTGCGAAGATCCTTCAGCAGTACGTCCTGATTTTCTTTTAAACGTGCATTGCGCTTCGAACATGATCCACAGGCGTTACCCCGGCAGTTAACTCAGCCCAGGCACCCTCACGGCACCCGAGAGCTCCTGCTTAGTGCTGCTCCGTTCCCGACCTGACACGGTTCACAGGTTCCCGTCGCGTGAGACCCAAACATCAACGTCACTTACCGGGGGCAGCCCTGCAGACTGCCGCCCTCTGCGCAATATCACCCCTGCTATAGCGGATTGCAGGTACAAGGTACCGCTAACACCCCGGCTGCACGAGTCTTAATTTTACATGGT
>DXGZ01000081.1 GCA_019113645.1 Candidatus Mediterraneibacter vanvlietii
ACTTCAATGATGCTCAGCGTCAGGCTACAAAAGATGCAGGTAAGATTGCAGGACTTGATGTAAAACGTATCATCAACGAGCCTACAGCAGCAGCTCTTGCATACGGACTTGACAATGAGAAAGAGCAGAAGATCATGGTATATGACCTTGGCGGCGGTACATTCGATGTATCTATCATCGAAATCGGCGACGGCGTTATCGAGGTTCTTTCCACAGCAGGAAACAACAGACTCGGCGGAGATGACTTTGACCAGAAGATCACAGATTACATGCTGGCTGACTTCAAGTCAAAAGAGGGCGTGGATCTGTCTACTGACAAGATGGCTCTTCAGAGACTGAAAGAAGCGGCTGAGAAAGCAAAAAAAGAGCTTTCAAGCGCAACGACAACAAACATCAACCTTCCGTTCATCACAGCAACATCTGAAGGACCGAAGCATTTTGACATGAACCTTACAAGAGCAAAATTCGACGAGCTGACAAGAGATCTTGTAGATAAGACAGCTGAGCCGGTAAGACGTGCGCTTTCCGATGCGGGAATCACAGCTGCAGATCTCGGCCAGGTACTTCTGGTAGGTGGATCCACACGTATTCCGGCAGTACAGGAAGAGGTTAAGAGACTGACAGGCAAAGAACCAAGCAAATCTCTGAACCCGGATGAGTGTGTTGCTCTCGGAGCTTCTGTACAGGGCGGTAAACTTGCAGGTGATGCAGGTGCAGGAGACATCCTTCTTCTTGATGTAACTCCGCTGTCACTGTCCATCGAGACAATGGGCGGTGTCGCTACAAGGCTGATCGAGAGAAATACAACAATCCCGACAAAGAAGAGCCAGATCTTCTCCACAGCAGCTGACAACCAGACAGCCGTTGATATCAACGTTGTACAGGGCGAGAGACAGTTCGCGAAAGACAACAAATCACTCGGTCAGTTTAGACTGGATGGAATCCCGCCGGCTCCGCGTGGAGTACCGCAGATCGAAGTTACATTTGACATCGATGCAAACGGTATCGTAAATGTATCCGCTAAGGATCTTGGAACAGGAAAAGAGCAGCACATCACGATCACAGCCGGATCCAACATGTCCGATGCAGATATCGACAAGGCAGTCAAAGAAGCTGCTGAGTTCGAGGCTCAGGACAAGAAACGTAAAGAGGCGATTGATACAAGAAATGATGCTGACGCAATGGTATTCCAGACAGAGAAAGCCCTCAAAGATGTAGGGGATAAACTGGACGCAAATGACAAGGCAGCTGTAGAGGCTGATATGCAGGCACTCAAAGACATCCTTGCGAAGTCAACACCTGAGAATACAACAGAGGCTGATGTGGCTGAGATCAAAGCTGCAAAAGAGAAGCTCATGGAGAGCGCGCAGAAGCTGTTTACAAAGATGTATGAGCAGGCTGGCGCCGGAGCAGGTGCAGGTGCAGCAGGCGGCCCGAACCCGGGAGCAGGAGCAGGTCCGGCACCGGAAGGATTCCAGGGCGATGACGTAGTTGACGGAGACTACAAAGAGGTTTAAGGCGTAAACTGCTGTAACCAGTTACGTCAATAAGGGTAACGGTGAAGAGCCGGTAGTCCTGAGGTAGATTATATATAATTCTACGGAGCCGCTTTTACACGGTTCCGTAGAATTTTTCATGAAAGGTGAGTATTCGTTTTATGGCAGAGGCAAAGAGAGATTATTATGAGGTGCTCGGCGTAAGCAGAGACGCGGACGATGCTGCGATTAAGAAAGCATACCGCGCGCTTGCGAAAAAATATCACCCCGATATGAATCCGGGCGATAAAGAGGCTGAGAAAAAATTCAAGGAAGCTTCAGAAGCGTATGCCGTCTTGAGTGATTCTGAAAAACGCCGCCAGTATGACCAGTTCGGCCACGCAGCATTTGAAGGCGGAGCAGGAGGAGCCGGCGGATTTGGTGGATTTGATTTTAATGGAGCTGATTTCAGCGACATATTCGGTGATATATTCGGTGACCTGTTTGGAGGAAGCAGAAGAAGCGGGCGCGCCGGAAACGGACCGATGAAAGGCGCCAATATAAGAAAAAGCATAAGAATTACTTTTGAAGAAGCGGTGTTCGGATGTGAAAAAGAACTGGATCTGATTCTGAAAGATCCATGTGAGGATTGTCACGGAACAGGCGCGAAACCGGGAACATCTCCGGAAACATGCCCGAAGTGCGGCGGCAGGGGTCAGGTAGTCTACACTTCTCAGTCTTTCTTCGGAACTGTTCAGAATGTACAAACCTGTCCGAACTGCGGCGGATCGGGTAAAATTATCAAAGAGAAGTGCTCCAAATGTGCGGGCACAGGCTATACATCCAGCCGCAAGAAGATCAAAGTGACAGTGCCGGCGGGAATTGATAACGGACAGAGCATACGGATACGCGATAAGGGCGAGCCGGGTGTCAACGGAGGACCGAGAGGAGATCTTCTCGTTGAAGTTAATGTGTCCCACCATCCGATTTTCCAGCGTCAGGACGTTCATATTTTCTCGACAGTACCGATTTCGTTTGCTGTGGCAGCGCTGGGCGGTGACATCCGTATCAAGACAGTTGACGGCGATGTAATCTATAATGTGAAACCAGGCACGAAAACTGACACAAAAGTACGTCTAAAAGGAAAAGGTGTGCCATCACTTCGCAACTCCCAGGTGCGAGGGGATCATTATGTGACCCTGGTAATCCAGACTCCGGAGCGGCTGAGTGCGGAAGCGAAAGAAGCTCTGCGCCGGTTTGACGAACTGAGCGGCAATACTCTGCATCAGAATGATGACGAGGGAAACGGAGATAAAACGGATAAGGGAGAAAAGAAGAAAAAGAAAGGCTTCATGGAGAAGATGAAGGAAGCCTTTGAGGATAATTAATCATTCGGAAGAGGAGATTGCAAAATCATCCTCAGATTACGGATCCTTCGGGATCCGTTTTCTGTTTTGAAACATGAAAATGAAGCCATTGCGCCATAGATGATTGCTCATTTATTTTACAGCAGCTTCTTCTGAACGATTTTTCTTGCAAATTGTCTCCAATAGTGATATGGTATTCTTTGTCGTGTTAGTGCACGAAAATCTCAGGAGAGTCTCTTTGCGGACTTTTGATTGATAAGTCTGTAATAAGAGCGCCGAAGGTGTAAGCGGTACCGCAATGTAAGCGGCTTGCCGTGAGTCTCTCAGGCAAAAGGATGGAGGTATAAAGGAATGTTAGATCAAATCAATCAAATCATCACTGTAGTTCAGGGAGCAGTATGGGGACTGCCTCTGATTATTCTGATCCTGTTCACAGGATTTCTTCTCACAGTCAGGCTGGGGCTTTTACAGGTAAGGCATCTCGGCAAAGCATTCAAATTCATGGTGAAAAATGAAGACGAAGGACATGGGGAAGTAAGCAGCTTTGGTGCGCTGTGTACTGCGCTGTCCGCTACGATCGGTACAGGAAATATCGCCGGTGTTGCGACTGCGCTGGCAGCAGGAGGTCCCGGGGCGCTGTTCTGGATGGTTGTGGCAGCTTTTTTCGGGATGGCGACAAAATATGCGGAAGGACTTCTCGCCATCAAGTACCGTACGGTTGACAAAGACGGACACATCCTCGGGGGACCATTCTACTACATAGAGAATGGGATGGGGAAAAACTGGAAATGGCTGGCTAAGATTTTCGCCTTTTTTGGTGCCTGCGTTGGCTTGTTCGGAATCGGAACATTTACACAGGTCAACAGTATAGCGTCGGCAGTTACGAATTTCTTTGACCCGGAAGCGTTGAATACAGTTTCTCTTTTCGGAAGAACTTATTCATGGGCCACGGTGATTACCTGCCTTGTGCTTACAGTCTGTGTGGGGCTGGTTGTTATCGGAGGTCTGAAGAGGATTGCAAAAGTATCAGAGATTGTTGTTCCGTTTATGGCAATACTGTATGTAGCTCTGGGGCTGATCATTATTGTGACAAATATTACAGAAGTTCCGGCAGCAATTGTATCTATTGTGAAATCTGCGTTTACAGGCAGCGCGCTGGCAGGCGGAGTTATGGGAAGCATGGTTATTGCCATGCAGCAGGGTATTGCGAGAGGAATCTTCTCCAATGAGTCCGGTCTTGGAAGCGCGCCGATCGCAGCGGCAGCGGCCGTTACAAAAGAACCTGCGCGCCAGGGCCTGGTGTCAATGACAGGTACTTTTATTGATACGATCGTGATCTGTACGATGACAGGACTTTCGATTGTGATTGCGGGATCATGGCTTAATCCGGATCTGGAAGGTGTTGAGATTACGATGGATGCGTTCCAGAAAGCGCTTCCGTTTCCGCCGGCAGTTGCATCTTTTTCACTGATGCTCTGTCTTGTGTTCTTTGCGTTTACGACAATACTTGGCTGGAACTATTACGGAGAGCGGTGCATGGAGTATCTGTTCAACAGAAATCAGTCCCTTGTAAAAGGATACCGCTGGCTTTATATCCTGGCAGTGTTTATCGGACCATATATGACAGTGGCAGCAGTTTGGAACATTGCGGATATTTTCAATGCCCTGATGGCATTCCCGAACCTGGTTGCTCTTCTGGCGCTGAATGGCGTGGTAAAACGAGAGTCAAAAGATTATTTTACAAGATTAAAAGCAGAAAATAAATAAAGTGCCGCAGAGCGCAGGAAGAAAATGCCGCAAAGCGCGGAAAGAAAGTGCCGCAGAAGTGCGGTGTGAGATTGACAGCAGACATCCGACAGAATGGGAGGTCTGCTGTTTTTTGTCTTTTGAAAGCGGATATCTGCGAAATGGAGAAATTACAGATAATTATAAATGCAACAGACAATTGTATAACAGAAAACATGAATTTACATCTTTTCGAGATAATCTGCCCGGATCGGTTGGTTGTTCTGAAAATACATGATAATGTGTTTTGGGGATTGCATTATACTATATTTTGTATTAGAATGGGACGTGGACACAGATATGGGGGATGCCCCTTGGGAATATATTGAATAAGGAGAACAAACAGGATGAAGATCATCAAAAGAAATGGTGCAGAAGAAGTATTTGACATTAGAAAGATCGTAATTGCTGTGACAAAAGCCGATTCATCATCAGAAGGCAGAAGTCTTACGGATTCGCAGATTGAGGATATTGCGGAATTCGTTGAGTTTAAATGCAATAAATTAAATCGTGCCGTGTCTGTGGAAGAGATACAGGATATGGTGGAAAACCAGATCATGGCGACAGGCGCGTTTGAACTGGCAAGAAAATATGTGAGATACCGCTACAAGCGCTCTCTGGTGAGAAAGGCAAACACAACAGACAATCGGATCCTTTCGCTGATTGAATGCAACAATGAAGATGTAAAACAGGAAAATTCCAACAAAAATCCGGCAGTCAACAGTGTGCAGAGGGATTACATGGCCGGCGAGGTGAGCCGAGACCTGACACAGAGAATGCTTCTGCCGGAAGATATTGTGGAGGCGGATAAAGAAGGTATCATTCATTTTCATGATTCGGATTATTACGCGCAGCATATGCATAACTGTGATCTGGTTAATCTGGAGGATATGCTTCAGAACGGTACGGTGATCAGCGGCACTATGATTGAGAAGCCGCACAGTTTCTCAACAGCTTGTAATATTGCCACACAGATCATCGCGCAGGTGGCAAGCAACCAGTATGGCGGACAGAGTATTTCTCTGACGCACCTTGCTCCTTTCGTGCAGGTTTCAAGAGAGAAAATCCGCGCGGAAGTTAAGGAGGAGATGAAAGCGATCGGATTTGACTGTCCGCAGGATAAGCTGGATGAGATCGTTGAAGGAAGATTGAAAAAGGAGATCACCAAAGGTGTCCAGACAATAGAGTATCAGGTCATCACGCTGATGACAACGAATGGACAGGCGCCGTTCCTTACAGTATTCATGTATCTGAATGAGGCGAAGTCAGAGGCAGAGAAGAGAGACCTCGCCATGATTATCGAAGAGACACTCAGACAGCGCTATCAGGGAGTGAAAAATGAGGCAGGAGTGTGGGTAACTCCGGCATTCCCGAAACTGATCTACGTGTTGGAAGAAGATAATATTGAAGAGGGAACACCGTACTATTATCTGACAGAGCTTGCTGCAAAATGTACTTCAAAACGTCTTGTTCCGGATTACATTTCCGAGAAGAAGATGAAAGAATTAAAAGAAGGAAACTGTTTCCCGGTTATGGGATGCAGAAGCGCACTCAGCCCGTGGAAGGACGAAAACGGCAATTACAAATTCTACGGCCGTTTTAACCAGGGAGTCGTTACAATTAACCTGGTAGATGTGGCGCTTTCCTCAGGCGGAGATATGGATAAGTTCTGGAAAGTGTTTGATGAAAGACTGAATCTCTGCTATCGTGCGCTGATGTGCAGACACAACAGACTGAAGGGAACTCTGTCCGATGCGGCTCCGATTCTCTGGCAGTTCGGCGCTCTGGCAAGACTGAAAAAAGGTGAGACGATCGACAAGCTACTCTATGGCGGATACTCAACGATTTCGCTCGGATATGCAGGGCTGTATGAATGTGTGAAATACATGACGGGAAAATCACATACAGATCCGGAGGCAACTCCGTTTGCGCTTGATGTGATGAAGCATATGAATGATGCGTGCGACAAGTGGAAGGAAGAGACAAATATCGGATTCAGTATCTACGGTTCTCCGATTGAGAGTACAACATATAAATTTGCGAAATGCCTGCAGAAGAGATTCGGCATTGTGCCGGGAATCACGGACAAGAGCTATATTACAAACAGTTATCATGTCAATGTTGCCGAGGAGATCGATGCATTTTCCAAACTGAAATTCGAGTCCCAGTTCCAGGCGCTTTCTACCGGCGGAGCGATCAGCTATGTGGAAGTTCCGAACATGCAGGATAATATTCCGGCAGTGCTTCAGGTGATCCGCTTTATCTATGATAACATTATGTATGCAGAGCTGAACACAAAGAGCGATTACTGTCAGGAATGCGGATATGACGGAGAGATCCAGATCGTGACTACAGAAGACGGCAAACTCGTCTGGGAGTGCCCGCACTGCGGAAACCGCAATCAGGATACTTTGAACGTGGCAAGGCGTACATGCGGATATATTGGAACTCAGTTCTGGAATCAGGGAAGAACTCAGGAAATTAAAGAGCGTGTACTGCATCTGTAGGCAGAGCAGATGTGAAATGATGTGAGAAAGGACCGTCTGTTCCGGTAAGGATACATGACGGTCCTTTTGTCAGGAAAGCACAGGAGAAGCCACATGGCTTACGAGGTGAGAAAATGTACTATGGAGAAATAAAAAAATGTGATATTGCAAACGGGGAAGGCGTCAGAGTCTCTCTTTTTGTATCCGGATGTACCCACCACTGTCCCGGATGTTTTAATCAGGATACGTGGGATTTTACATATGGAGAAGAATACACAGAGGATACAGAACAAGAAATAATCGAGGCGCTGAAGCCGGATTACATTAACGGTCTGTCCCTGCTCGGAGGGGAACCGTTCGAACCCCGGAATCAGGAAATCCTTGTCAAACTGCTGCGCAAAGTAAAGAATCTGTACCCGGAGAAGGATATCTGGTGCTACAGCGGATATCTTTT
>DXGZ01000082.1 GCA_019113645.1 Candidatus Mediterraneibacter vanvlietii
TCCACACCGCCGTTTCTATCTGCAATATATCCATCCAGACTCATAGCAATATATAACACTGTTTGCCTCATACTTCCCTCTCCTGATGAAAGTATGCCACATGCTATAGGGAATATCAATTTAAATATGCGTAACAATTCAGCCATGGATCTGTTACAAATATACCGTTACCTTTGCAATTAAAACAAGGAGGCGCAATATCACCAGCCTCCTTAACCGACAACAATTGAATTTTAAAACATCATGAGCAGAATAATATCCCCTACTGTTCCAAAACTTAAGAAAACCAGCGCTGCTCCAATCGCGCGTTTTCGCTTTGAAATTATATTTCGCTCCTGATCAGACATGGATCGAATCGGATATCTTCGCCGCCCGATCAGGTAGAGAATCAATCCGCTGTTGTTCCCGCCAGATATGGAAAATAATCCCCACAATCCGGAACGTTTTAACCCTCTGGCTCTTGCATCAATCACGATGATCTGATATAGCAATATTCATTTTCTCAGCCGCGCTCTCCTGAGTCAGCCCGGCAGCAACACGGGCTTCTCACAGCCGCTCCCCGATCTTCATGTCATGTTCCTCCTTTCAAGGTCAGTCTGACGCATTCTCCGGGAAATGTCTATCAAACATCTTTATCAAAGCAGTAAAAAGGAAAGAATATGCTCTAAAAATTTTTTACATCCTGTACTGCATCCAAATATATTTTTCTCCTCCAGGTACAGCATCTCCACTGATCACAACATGACTGCCAGCAGCACAAACACTGACAATATAATTACTGCTGCAATTTGTATCACAATCGCAGCAGCCTCCGCAAGCCCGTAAGAAACTTTTTTCTTTTTTAGTTCACGAATAAACGAAACATCATACTGTAACGTAAACAGAATATTCAGGACGATTTCAACGATAAAAAGTACGATCAGCGTATTTTTACTGCCATATGATATTCCTGCGCCGATATGCACAATTACAGACTCCGGTATGCTGTTCCAGTTGAACAGAAGCAGGAATCCGGTTATTATAACAATTCCCCATGATATGAGATTAGTTATTTTCCTCGCTTTTTCCATCTTGCACCTCCTCAATGATTCTTTTTAGTCCATGTTGTATGACTTTTACATTATATTTTAATTTGTAGATATCCTGCCCTAACCTGATGGCATTTTCTATATCATTCATTTCTTTCTCGATCTGTTCTTTTTCTTCATACCATCCCAGAAATGTTGTTGTCTGCCCCCAGAAGGATGCTGAATCACTGACTCCGAACAATGCATACCGCGGAGATCTCTTTCCGCCCCGCATCCGTCCTGTTGACTGTACCTTATAACAGGTCGCCATCACATTTTCATACGCTGATATAATCGTTATCTTTCCTGTCATATGTTCGCTACTCTTTTTTTCATACCAGGATTCATTTTCTACTTTTTCATTATCCAGAAGATAATCAAGAGAAACATTTAGGTTGTTTGAGATTGTTTTTAATTTCTCTGTTTCCGGATAAACAGTACCTTGTTCCCATTTTGACACAGCCTGACGGCTCACCCCAAGAAGGGCTGCCAATTCCTCCTGCGACATCCCCTTCGTTTTTCTCGCCCTTCTGAGATTCTCCGCAAAACTCATATTATCCCCCCTGTTTCTGATGCACTGCCACTTTCCTATTGCTCTAACAATATCATGTTTTTATCGCTACTTCTACCAACAGGAAGTTGCATCCTCGCAACCTGATGTAGCATCCGTCAACCCCGCCATTCAAAAACCGCACAAGCCTTTAATATTATCGTTAAGCCTCATTATATCTCTTTCAAAATTTGGGTCAGCGAATCATAATCCACAAAATCCACTACTGAATTAAATGTTTCTATCATCGCTCTCACCTCAGCATTCTTCTTCTCTTCCGGAAGCTTTTTTGCCCTGTTATACAGAAGCGTCATCATTGTCCTGTGTTTGAAACTCAGTTTTTTATAATCAATTCCGCCCCGCAAATGAAAGATTTTCGTGCGCTCTAATATAGGAGCAGGCACCTGCTGTTTTATGGAATTCTTTATATTGTCTGTGTTTTCTTTATCCTGAACATCCGCCAGGCCAACCGTGGCGATAATCAGTTTCGTATTCTCTCCCAATGCCTTTACCGTATTTTTCAGCCCTTTTACGCCGCCCGCATACAGACCGCCGAAATGCACGATCTGATCGTATTCTTTCAGATCTTTTACGTTTTCATAGCTTACGGCGGGCAGACCTGTCAGTTCTGCAAATTTCTCTGCATATTGTTTTGTTGTTCCATACTGGCTTCCATAGACAATCAGACTCTTCATATTAAATCCTTTCACTTGAAAAATGCCTCTTTTGCAAGATCATTTATGTTCTTCCAGAAACGGCATCATCTGGTCACACATCTTTTTCTATATAATGAACATCAGAAATTTCCCAATATTTCCTGTAAATCCGGCTGTCGTCCCCGTCCAGGTTCAGCTGATACATTCGGAATACGACCGTCTGGTTTTTCGGCTGCCAGAATTCCCTGCACAGCCCATATCCGAAATCATAACTCTCCTCTGTTCCGACGTCGACATAACCGATCGGAACATTATCTGATTTCAGGCAGACCGCGTAATGATACGCTCTCTCCTGCCTGTATCTGCTCTCAAACCACTCTTCATAAAACGCCTTCGCGTCATCCATTGTTCTCAGCGGAAACCATGGAAGGAATCGATTCACTTCCCGATCACTGAAAATCTTAAAAACAGACGGCAGATCATCCTCTTCAAATTTCCTTAAAATCAGCCTTTCCGTCTCAATTGCCGGTGTATTCATATTGCCCCCTTATCTTTTTTATTCAAAAATCTTGTAGTCTCGTTGTTTCTCCTTTAAATCGTAACAGTTCAGACCGCTCCATGACTGAACTGTTACTTTAAATCCTTCTGCAGATACACCATATCCACAAGCTGTCTTCCGCCCTCATAGATCGGGTGGTCGTAGTTCTCTGTGAAGAAATTTCGAACCACATGAGATCTCTGGAATCCGCATTTTTCATAGAAAGGGAGCGTAGCAGGACTGTCTCCTGTTCCCACCTGCAGCATATGATACCGGTCCCGGTAAGTCTCTTCCACGAACCAGATCAGGTCTCTGCCATAACCTTGCCCCTGTTTCTCCGGACTGACCGCCAGATTTTTAATTTCCAGCGTCCCATTGCCTTCATCCGTCACAACACATACACCGTATACATTATACCTGCCGCCATTTTGTCCGTATTCTTCCGCTGCTTCGCCCGCAGGCATCTGCTCCTCCAGGACATACATATCGCCCCTTTCAAGATATCGGTCAATCATATCTTCCTGCTCATCCGCCAGCAGAAGCAGTTCAAGATAATCTTTCTTATTCTCTTCTATTTTTCTGACGCGCATCTGATTTCTCCTTAATTTCCTTTACAACCTGATCTGCATTCTTATCAGACACATCAATTTTCACAGTGTCCAATCTGCTGTACAGCGGAAGGTAACTCAGACTTCGCCCGATCACATCCGGCTGCCGCAAGCCTGCCGCGATGTCCTTTTCCAGCCGTTTTTCCAGCGCCTTCTCCGTACAGATAAGCGATATCTTCACGACTTTACAGGACTCCGTTTTTATCCTGGACAATATTTCATCTATGATCCTCTGCTCATGCATCACCCAGCAGAAAATGATATTTTTAAACGCCGGACATTGAATATAATTATTCAAAACCGCGCAGATATTATCCAGAACCAGCGCTTTTGTTTCCGGCGTCACCTGAAACGGATGCATATCCCAGCACCAGTCCCCGTCAAGAAACACGCACTGCTCAAGCTCTATTTTCAGCGCCTGTCCGACCGTTGTCTTCCCCACGCCCATTGGCCCTCCGATCAGATATAGACTTTTCATATCTTCCTCCATACTTTTTTCTCGCCTTTTCCGTGTACCTCTTCACAAAATCACTTTTCGCATCCGTGTAGCCGTCACGGTCATGTTCATATTTCTTCCAAAGTCCGAGCTTCAGCTTTTCATAGTCTTTCGCCGCCTCCGGATGCTCTCTAAGATAATCCCGAAAATACAGCTCATCATGATCTCCTTCATGCCTCAGATGCAGGTGGAATACCTTCTCTGCAAATCCCTGCGGCGTATACCCTTTGTTAAATGACATCCTGATATGGCTGTTGCTCATACAGATCCAGCCCGTATCACACAAAAGTGGCGCCATCTGTTCCATATCTGTTTCAGCAGTCACTTCCACCAGAATATCCACGATGGGTTTCGCCCAGATTCCCGGTATGGCAGTGCTGCCCACATGGCTGATCCGCACCGTGCGGTCTGCCGGAAGAACCGATTCTATCGCTGCTTTCTCCTGATCATACCAGCGCCCCCATGCTTCCTGATGTTCTGTAAGTATGATCGGGAAAAGTTCCCACAGTTCTTCCAGAGTCATGTCCGAGAGTTTTCTGCTCATAATAGCTTTCCTTACCTATAGTAAAATTCTTTCAGATTCCCCATACTGAGTTGTATGGTCTCCTCCGGATTTATCACAGATCCTTCATTGTAAGTATAGAACCCGCAATATAACCGCAGTCCCATTCCGAATATTGATCCGGATCTCTAAAATACGGATGTTTAAATACAATTCCCAGACCACCTGCATCATAAAACGGGATTCCTTCTTCTGAAATTACTGTCCATTCCAGCGTGTCCGGCAGCTTCCCTCCGAACATCTCTTCATCACTGTAGAGTTCACGATAGAATTCCGGCAGTGCAAGAATCTTTCCACACATCAGGAAATCCATTGTCCGAACATAAATCCGTCCGCCTGAATTCTCTTTATCTTCCGGGATCTCATGAATCTTTTCTTCCGCACACAGTTTAAGCGGATCCACACCCACAGACTCAAAAAAGCTCTTCAGTTCCTCCGGATGCCACTCCGCAAATCGCATATTTGTCTCGCGGTCCAGGGCATAATCATTCTGGCTGTACAGTTTTCTCGTAGCTTCCACATCGATATCCAGTTTCCACGGATCAAATTGAAAAATCATCCATTCATCCTCCTGTCAGAGAAATTCTTTTCTTAAAACTTCCTTCGGCGGCTCAATCTCATTCGCAATCGAATGTTCCGTCAGCTCAGACAGAAGTTTGATCTTCCTGTTGAGCAGAGGACGCATACAGTTCGGCACATGCTCCTGATGCGCCCGATGGATCGCCACACATTCCTTACAATTTCCGTGATAGCGGCAGGCTTTCTTACAGGGGCAGTGATCTTTGTCCTTATACTCCTCCCGGAACTCCGCCGCGAATTCTTCCTGAAGTCTGAGTCCCTCCTGACGATTTCCTTTATGGAACTCTTTCATCGCATCCAGTTCTTTCTGATTTCCCTCTATGATCATCTTATTGTCCTCCTTCATTATCCGGCTGCTGTCCATCATGAGCTTTCCACTGGCACTCAATCAGCTGCAGATCAGAAAATACCGCCTTAAATGACGAATCCTCCGGGGAGCAGGCATAGATTCCAAAACGGATCTTTTCGCCTCCCCGATGCATATGACAGATCCTCATCTGCTGAAAATGAACCCCGTCCTCCGAACACTCGATACAGTAGTCATCTTCCCGTCTGCTGAACCGATACCACATGGATTTCACTGAAGCGTCAATAACTGTCGTCGCCCAGTCCGAGTATCCCTGATTCGTAACAACACTTCCAAGATGCTGATATTCTTCGTTTTCATATTCAATCGAACCTTTCAGCCAGTTCTCGCTGTCCAGATACATGACAATGCCGCACTGGTCAAACCGGTGATGGCTCTCCGTGAATTCCGTCCTGACAATAAAACTGAAATACTTTTCCTCTGTTTCCATCTGAAATACCGGCGCATTGTCATTCCGAAAATGATAATAGGTCCGCTGCCACAGATCTGTGCGCGGTTTCGTCACAATCTCAATCGTCCCATTTTCAATCTTATAATCCGCCGGTTCTCTGGTCCACACAAACTTGCTCAGATCCATTCTTTTCTCCTCCTGATTCCTTTATTTCATCCTGAAATGTCCGGTGATATCATCCCTCTTTTCCAATATGTCCTGCTCATACCTTGTCTGCAGCGGATCGTTGTGATGAATCACATACGGAACACCGTTTTCATTTCTCCGGTCAGAGACTATCCCAATATGGTTTTCAAATACAACTATGTCTCCGCCCTGCCATTCTTCTATCTCCGAAATATCTGTCGTAAGACTGACTGCAGTATGTTCAAAATAGACCTCCAGATTGTTCACTCGCCTGAAATCAATATTAATATCCGGTTCATCTATCCCATACGCTCCGGGGACTTTACTGATGTCTTCCTGTATCAGCGTCATCAGGTCATATCCCGCAGACCTCAGAGCGTTTGCCACCACATCCGTGCACACGCCGTAACCGTCATCCGGATAGCCGGTCTGATAATATTTACTCTTATATTTCGGAGTCGTTGCGACATAATCCAGCGCTCCCTGCAGAATATCCGTCTGATCATCAATTCCGTCATTATCCTGATCCGTCCCGCTCCGCACCGCCTCAATCTGCCCCTCATACTCATCCGGCAGCCGATCCGCTGACGTATGCTGATAGCGGGATAGCAGGTAAATTAAACTGCCTGCTGCGATACACGCCAATACAATAATGACAACTATAAGGATTCTGTTCTGCTGTTTCTTCCTTCTCTTTTTTCCAGAGTTCTTCACTGCTCTCCCCCTGTTTCAATTTTTTATCCTTTTAAAGACTCTCCTCCGGCAGTTCCATCTCATGATTCATCTGTATAAATCCATATTTCTCATACAGAGGCCGTCCCATCTCAGTCGCTTCCAGCGAAATCGCCGTAATCCCTCTGGCCTTTGCTTCCTTTACCAGAAGATCCAGCGTCTGATAAGCAATCCCCTGCCGTGTTCGCCTGATATCCTCAGTATACCATATATAAACAGCATGAGATATAAGTCTTTCAATCAAATCAGCGCGATTCCAGCAGTCTGTCCGAGCCATTTAAAAAGCCCTCTCGATTCCAAAAAGCTTGACACGCACCATGCCTGTCCATATAATTTCATCGGAGCAATTTAATCTCCTGCTTGATAAAGAACCAAAAGGAGCAAACAACAGATGAGTGAATTCAGAACGTTTTTTAAATATGTCATCCCTTCCATACTGTCATTCGCTCTGTCCGGAGTGTATGCAATTGTGGACGGCTATTTTGTCGGAAACAGCATCGGAGACATCGGGCTTTCCACCATAAATGTCGCCTACCCCATTACCGCCTTTCTTCAGGCGGTCGGCACCGGGATCGGCATGGGCGGAGCCGTATATTACTCAATCAGCAGAGCGGAACAAAAAGAGAAACGGGCGATGGAATTTATGGCGTCATCACTTTGGATTCTGATTATTTCCAGTATCCTGTTCACCTTTTTGACCTATATTGCGACAACCCCACTTCTTCGGCTGCTTGGCGCCGAGGGGCAGCTGCTTGCTCTGGGTGAAGAATACACAAAAATTATCGCTCTGGGCGCCGGACTGCAGATCATCGGTACCGGGCTTGTCCCGTTTATCCGAAATCACGGCGGTCCTTTCTACGCCATGGTTGCCATGATCGCCGGATTTGTTGCAAATATCATCCTCGACTACGTGTTCGTCTGGAAGCTGGGCCAGGGAATCGGCGGCGCGGCTCTTGCAACAGTAATCGGTCAGGGTATAACAATGCTGATCTCACTGGTTTATCTGCTGCGCAAAAAGCTTTTTACACTGGCTGTTCCGATTCGAAAACTCGCCAATTATTCAAAATCCATCATTAAAATCGGAGTCGCTCCGTTCGGTCTTACAATGACGCCGAATATTTCGCTGATTATCATAAACCGCTTCTCCATCTATTACGGCGGCGATCAGGCAGTTGCCGTATATGCGTGTATTGCCTATATCATCTGCATTGTATACCTGATTCTGCAGGGCGTAGGAGACGGAAGCCAGCCGATCATCAGCCAGTACTATGGCGCGAAGCAGATTCACAGATTGAAAGAAATCCGAAAGCTGGCTTATGGATTCGGCCTTCTGCTTGCCGTGCTAAGCTGCATTATTATGTATGTAACCAAAGACTATATCGGAATATTGTTCGGTTCCTCACCGGAGGTAAATGCTGAAATTTCCAAAATCCTTCCCATATTTCTGATTTCCGTGCCGTTCGTAGCCATCTGCCGCGTTACTACCGCCAGCTTCTACGCAACTGAGGAAAGTGCCTTTTCCTACATTCTGACGTTTATTGAACCGATATTTATGCTGGTGTTTATGTTTATCCTGCCCCCGCTTTTCGGCGGGCAGCTCATGATCTGGTGGAGCACTGTATTTGCAAGAGTTCTGTCAGCCTGCCTGGCACTGATTCTGAAACGGCGGGTGGACAGAAAGAAATTGACTTCTTAATCGATACTGATACGTAAAAATCGCCCGAACTTTTGTCTTCTTGATCAGTTCGAAGACAGAAGCTCAGGCGGATTTTCATTTTTGTTTTTCATTTTTTCTTTTCATCATCCACAAATTCGAACAGATCTTCCACCGTAACATGAAACACTTCCGCAATATCCATCGCCAGTTTTAAGGACGGATTATATCTTCCGTTTTCAAGGTGAACGATTGTCTCTCGTCTCGCAGAAACCATCTGCGCCAGCTCGCTTTGCTTTAATCCCGCTTTTTCCCTGTACTCTTATTTTTAACTTTTTCTGCCAGTTCACCAATCAGAGATAGGGCGGCCTAAACTGTTCCGACGTTTCTTCCAGCACCTCCACGCTATTACGCAGAAGGACAAATACACCATGACAGATATAACCGATGCCTCAATCCCAAAATCCCCACCGGAAATCAAAAATGATTTATTCTCCAGAACAAAGCTGCAGATGGAACTGCTGTCCGCGCTGCTTCCAATATGCAGAACTCCGCTGACAAACACCATATTCCAGACTGCGTGCACAACGGCGCTGTTCCAGATTGATCCGTTCTCATATGTGATGAGAGAAAACAGGATTCCGACAACACTCCCTGCTGCCACCACCTGTACAGCACTGATTATATCAAGATCATTTCCTATAAGGTGCAGCATCCCGAAAAGCACGGAAGGAACCAGAACAGCCACATATTTATTCGTTCTCTGTTCCAGGCAGCCCATAATCACACCGCGGAAAACCAGCTCTTCTGTAATTCCGGCACCAAGACCATAAAAAGCAACGCCGCCAGCGATGGTTGATAATGTAGTTTCCAGATCAGGAAAGCTGATCTCCCAGTATCCGCCAGTCCTGACACAGTGCTGTCGCCATATCTGATATGATCAAGATTCATTTCATATCCGGATGTATTTCATCCGACACTCATCTGAATATCAATGACCATCTCGGACAGATATCCAATGAACACCACTTGTAGAACGGCTCAACTATAGAACGAATGTAACGGTTCATCTGTTACCTGATACTTAAATTTTCAAAATTCAAAAGCAGACTGCTGTATGATGTGCTATTATAATGATATGGAGACAGTTCCTGTGCCGCTGGAAACGGAGGTTCTATTGCAGGAAAAAAACAAAAGAAAAGACGGACCTGCCCAGGCCGAAGACCTTGCGCTCAAGTCCGCAGCTGCCTACTTTGGCGACGAACTGATCCACTGGCTCGGGATCCAGGAGCGCGCACTCCGCCCGGCTCCTACGGAGATAGTGGAACTGGAGACCCGGCACATGTACGAGGACTTTCTCTACGAGATGGAAAACGGCATGTACTATCACTTTGAATTCGAAAGCGATTCCATTTCCGAAGAGGATCTGAAACGCTTCCGGGAATACGAGGCTTCCACCTCGAGAATCTACAATGCACCGGTCGTAACCTATGTTATCTGCTCATCCAGGGTAAGAAATCTTCGGGACAGCATCACAGAGGGTATCAACACATATCGCGTGCAGCTGATCCGACTGAAGGATGAAAACAGCGACAAATTGTTATCGCAGCTTTCATCAAAAACGCCGGTAACTTTGACTCAAGAAGATGTCATCCCACTGCTTTTCTCCCCGCTGATGGGCGGACGCACGGAACAAAAGGAACAGATCCTTCAGAGTATGGAGATTCTCAGAAACGCAGAAACTACTTTTACAAAAAATGATATCCGGAAAATGGAGGCGATCTTGTATATCTTCGCAGTCAAATTTCTGGATGATACAGAATTAAAATCAATTAAGGAGGCGATTGCCATGACGAAACTCGGACAGATGATATGGAACGATGCATTAGAAAAGGGCCGTGAAGAAGGCGAAAAGCTTGGCCTGGAACGTGGATCTGAGCAGGCTTCCGAGCGTTACAGCCAGCTTATTCTTATCCTCAGTAAAGAAAAAAAGGACGATCTCATTATCAAAATAGCCTCAGATCCGGAATACCGCGAGGAGCTTTATAAGCAATACGGGATTTGAATTTTTATGAGCAGGAATCCGTGATTTATGTCAACCGGAAATCAAGCCGAAGACAGCGTTCTGAAACGGACGCCGCCTTCGGCTTTTCTTTTTCAGATGGCAAACCTGCCATTCTCTTCACCCTATACTGTTAAACATGACAAACTGATCCCACAGTTCAACAAAATCCTGCCGTTCATCCTCTGACAAATCACAGGAAAAATGACCGTCCTTACCTCCCGTAGTACCGGAAAGTTCAATCTTCTCAATCTCAGATATATCGATGCTTTCAAGATCAATAACCGGTTTCTGTTTTTCGCATCCTGTAAATAAATACAGCGCCAGCAGTGATATGAGCAGCAGCATTTTAATTTTTCTCATATTTTCCTCCACATTATCTTCTTCAGCTATGCCATTCCCTCAAGTCTATTTTACTTTCCAGATATATCTCCAGTATTTCAGATTCAATATAACTATACAGATTCCGGTTACTACATCAGCCAGAAAATACCGAAGTCCTGTATTTTCCACCGGAATAATTCCCGGCAGGAAAAAGATGGAAAAAATCATCACCGCGCCAACTGCCATCTGCATTTTTTCCACCTTGTGTCTTTTGTTCATGTCTTTAGACGTAATATAAAGCAGAACAATTCCGATCAAAGTGATCGCGATCCAGTACAGTTTATTCGAACTGTACAGACCGGACGAATAGCCATCCCATCCCCCATTCACAGATGCAACCGCCAGCCATCGTCCGACCAGCATTTTTGCATTTCTTTGTCTTTCTTTTAATTGCTCTTCTGCTTTTTCTTCCCGTATCCGCTGTTCTTCCTTCTCCTTTTCAGGATCGACCAGTTCCGAGACACTCATTTCAAACAGCGCTGCCAGTTCAGCCAGATTGGCCGCCGTCGGTCTGCTCTTTCCGGATTCCCATTTCGCTACTGCCTGTCGGCTGATTCCAAGCTGATCGGCTACATATTCCTGTGACATCTTCAGCTGTGTACGCCTGGTTTTTATATTATCACTCAGTGCCATAACCAGTCCCTCCTCTCACCAGAATTATAGCGTATAACAGCAGTCGCGTACCAGCAACTATTACGCAACCGGCAGTTTTTACATTCTGATATGCCGCTGCTTATTTCCAGAATCTCTTCCGTTTTTATTAACGCCTGCTGCCTCTTATTATGACAGACATGAAATTTCATGTCATCTTTTTCATTATTTTTTCTTGACATAATTCCTCGCGCTTTCTATAATTTTTATTTGAACTCTAATTATTTGAATTCAAACAAATTAAAAAAAGAAGCAGATGCCGGAAAGGAGCCATTGCCATGCCATATTCATTTCATTATCTGATCATGTCAGAACATTCCATGTTCCAGAAAGAACTTTTGATGAAACTCAAAGGCTCCGGCCTTACGATCGGCCAGCCCAAGGTTCTGGATTATCTGAAGGATCACAACGGTGCCAGCCAGAAAGATATTGCCCTCGGATGCCATATCGAACCCGGTACACTCACTACGCTTTTAAACCGTATGGAAGAAACCGGACTTGTCGAACGCCGCATGTTAAATGGCAACCGCCGCAGTTTCTATATTTTTCTGACTGAATTGGGAGAGCGAAAGCTGGAACTGGTGTCGGCGGCATTCAAAGAACTGGAAGACGAAGCATTTCGCGGAATTTCTGACACAGATCGGAAAACATTTATGGATCTTTTCTTCCGTATTTATGAAAATACGGCATCCGAGCAGTGATACACTGCAGCTTACACTGCAGCTGTACTGTTACTTCTAGTTTTTCGAGGGAGGAATGATAAAACTATGGAAAAACTGAAACGCTATACTGTATTTTTAATCGGACTTTTTATCAACTCACTGGGCGTCAGCCTGATCACAAAAGCCAGTCTCGGCACATCCCCGATCTCATCGATCCCCTATGTGCTCAGCCTGAACTTTCCCTTCACTCTGGGACAGTTTACCATTGCATTCAGCCTGCTGCTGATCGTACTTCAGCTCATCATTCTGCGCAGAAACTTCAAAGCGGAACATCTGCTCCAGATCCCGATCTCCATCCTGTTCGGTTATTTCATTGACCTGACCATGGTAATGCTCTTCTTCGTCAATCCGCAGACTTACATAGCTTCACTGGCTTATCTCCTGATCGGATGTGTGATTCTCGGATTCGGGGTTTATACGGAAGTCCTTGCAAACGTGGCCATGCTGCCCGGTGAATCTTTTGTCCGCGCGGTTTCTTCTACATGGAAGACGGAATTCGGTTCCACGAAGGTTGCTTTTGATGTGTCTCTGACTGTCATCGCAGCTGTCCTTTCCCTGCTCTTTGCCCACCGTCTGGACGGAGTCAGAGAGGGAACCATTATCGCGGCGCTGCTGGTCGGCTTTATCGCACGCCTGTTCGGAAGATGGCTCTCCTTTCTGGAGCCTCTGCTTTTCTCCGGTTCCGCCAAAAAAGGATCTGCTGTTTCCGCCAAATCCCACAATGCGGCAGAGCCCCCTGTTATCGTGATCGGCCGACAGTTCGGAAGCGGCGGTCACGATATTGGAAAGGCTCTTGCAGAAAGACTGGGCTACGCCTTCTATGACAACGAAATCATCCGAATGACCGCAGGCTCAACCGGATACACACCGAAATTCATTCAGGAAAAAGAGGAAAACATGACCAGCAGCTTCCTCTACGATCTGGTCAATCAGATGTACATTTATTCCGATACACAGGAAGCGCCCCAGGACAAGATCTTTGAATCCGAAGCGGCCGTAATCCGTGATCTTGCGTCTAAAGGCAGCTGTGTCATCGTCGGACGATGCGCGGACTATGTGCTGCGGGAACGCCCGAACTGCCTGAAAGTCTATCTACACGCCTCTGAGGAATACCGGACTGCCAGAATTATGAAAGCGGAAAGCTTAAACCATGATGACGCCCTTCGGAAAGTCCGTCAGACCGACCGCCGAAGAGCGGACAACTACCGTTATTACACACGACGGATCTGGGGACACTCCAGGAACTATGATCTTACGGTAAATACCGAGATCGGTCCAGAGGCTGTGCAGGATGTGATCTGCCGGATGATGGAATTAAAATTAAGCCGAAGCTGATTCCTGTTTCGAAAAAAGCAGAAACAAATTCATTATTTCCTCTTGACCCTCACGGTGCGTCAGCAAGCGCAATGCCATGAATGCAGTGACAAATCCTGCCAGCACCGAGCTCTTCTCCACTTATCAGAAGCGCCTCGGCTCCGTACTGGAAAAACTTGCCGCAAAAAAAGAATGTGATGTACATTCCTTTGACGTAAAAGAACTTGTCAACGAATATGATTTCGTTTCAAAGCAGCTCTATCAAATGGATAATCTCACTCAGATGATGCTGGAAATGGCACAGCTCTATCTCACAGACCGCCAAATGCAGGATGCAACAGACAAAGTCTATGGAGAAGGTACTTCAGAATTCTTCGGACTGGCATTTCGCGCTTTTTATAGTAAAGAATAAACTGGAGAACAGCAGCTATCCGAAAGACGAATAGTTCTTAACTCCGAGCTCGCCACCCCCGCGGAGATCATCTCCGCAGGGGTGCATTTTTCTCCAGTCCGGGCGCTGCCTTACCATCGCCATTTCGTCTGATTGTCTTTTCTTTTCCTACAAACTATACCATATAGCAGTTCCGCACAAGCCACACTGTCAGACCAGTCATCATATACACCAGCACTCTGTTTTTCACGGAAATGCATCCTCTCAGTTTCAGCTCCGCAATACCACATAAGACAAAGCCGACCACTTCTTCCACCTCTATCTCTTCCGCTCCTGTACCAGCATCACCAGTCCGACAGCCATCATCCCAATCGCCAGGATATGAACAATCCAGCTGACCCAGGGCATAACCGATACCGATTCCTCCACCAGAAACATAATACAGCTGATCAAAAGTCCGACCGGTATCAGCGCCGGAACGTTTCTGCCTTTTCTTTCCGAAACAATTCCGCTTTTCTTCTCCTCCAGATCTGCAAGCACATCGTTAATCCGGAAAACCGCATTTACAGTCGCCAGTATAAATACAAGAATCAGAATACCGAATCCCCATGCGAAATCATTTCCCGCAAACCCGGCAAACATCTCCACCCAAAAACAGATCAGTTCTAAAATCGTCACTACTTTAAACATTCTCCTGATTTTCCTGTAATGCTCAATCTGAGAATCCACATCCGTATAGAGTTCGAACGGCCCGTCAGCCGCCTTTTTCCGAAGAATAATCCAGTAGCCCCAGAGTACCACAATCTCTATGCCAAGCTCGTTCATCAGCTCCCGGTACTCATTGCTGACTGCATACAGCTTATCGCCGAAATCGATCTGATAGATGTATTCTCCTTTTTCGCATTTCTCAAATCTGTAAAATCCTGCGAAGAACCCGGTCAGCGCCCAGCCGTCAGCCGACATTTCATTCAGCCAGACCGTCTCCGGGTCTTTATCAAAATATAATCGGAATTTAATCATGGCTCTCATCCTCCATCAGCGCCGCGTTGCCAAGCAGCTCTCTAAGTCTCGCCCTCTCTGTTTCAAATGCCTGCCGTCCAAGATCTGTAATAATGTATTCCTTCTTTTTTCGTGATTCCGTATCCTGGCTGTATATCCTGATCCAGTCTCTCTTCTGCATGGTCTGCAGCGCTCCGTAAAGGGTTCCCGGACCAAGAACTACCCTCCCGCCTGTCAGCTGTTCCACCTCCTGGATCACTCCATAACCGTGATTCGGTCTCCGCAGAGCCAGCAGGATATAGAAAAACGCTTCGGTCAACGGGGTATCTTTCTCTGACATCATTCCCCCTCCTTTCGCTTCGTCTCTCGATATATCGTTAAATGATATATTGTAATTATAATATATCGTAACCTGATACATCCGTCAAGACATATTTAAAATCTTACAATAAAAAAAGTAACAGTTCAGCCCGCGCCATTCGGAAAACCGCACTGACGTGCTTATTGCGGCTGCGCCGCTGTTTTCCTCATATACGGGCGCTCAGCGCATGAAGTTGTCCGCTCGAAAAATCATGCGAGCATGATTTTTTCTCCCAGACAACTCCATGGCTGAACTGTTACTAAAAAAATCCTGCCCGGTTATTCCCGGACAGGATCATTTCTCCGTATTATTCTTATACTTTAAACCGATATCCCACGCCCCAGATCGTCTCAATATACTGAGGATGTGATGTATCGTACTCAATCTTCTCTCTGATCTTCTTGATATGAACTGTCACCGTTGCGATATCTCCAATGGACTCCATATCCCATATCTCGCGGAAAAGTTCTTCCTTGGAATACACATGATTCGGATGGCTCGCCAGGAACGTGAGCAGGTCAAATTCCTTCGTGGTAAAGGATTTCTCCTCGCCGTTTACCCACACGCGTCTCGCAGTGGTGTCGATCTTAAGACCTCTGATCTCGATTACCTTGTTTTCTTCCACACTGCTTCCGATCAGGCGCTCATACCGTGCAAGATGCGCCTTCACTCTTGCAACCAGCTCGCTCGGGCTGAACGGTTTCGTCATATAATCATCCGCGCCAAGTCCCAGTCCCCTGATCTTGTCAATGTCATCCTTCTTCGCCGAAACCATGATAATCGGCGTGTTCTTCTGGTCACGGATCTGCCTGCAGATCTCAAACCCGTCAACTCCGGGAAGCATCAGATCCAGAATAATCAGGTCAAAGTCGCCCTCCAGTCCTTTCCTGAGTCCTGTCTGGCCATCGTTTGCCACCTCAACCTCAAAATTGCTCAGCTCCAGATAATCTTTCTCAAGATCAGCGATGCTCTCCTCATCCTCTACGATCAAAATCCGCTTACTCATCAATCGGTACCTCCTGATATTTTCTTATTACAAAATACATTGTCGTACCAGCGCCCTCTTCACTGGTTGCCCAGATATTTCCTCCGTGTTCTTCCACGATCTTTTTCACAATCGAAAGACCGATGCCGCTTCCGCCCTTTGATGAATTTCTAGAGGCGTCCGTCCGGTAGAAACGGTCGAAAATGTACGGCAGATCCTTTGCGGCGATCCCTTTTCCGTTATCGCCCAGTTCCACCTGGACGAAATCTCCCACATCCTTTACTTCCATCGTGATCTTCCCCTTCGGCTTATCCATGTACTTCAGGGAATTGGACACGATATTGTTGATAACCCTTCGCAGCTGCTCCGGATCCACGATCACCTTGCAGTCCTCCTCCATCGCATTGCAGTAGGAAAATGAAACCCCCTTTGCTTCCAGTTCCATATGAAGGTCTTCCGCACAGTCCTCAAAATAATCTTTCGCTGAAAGTGTTGCGAAATTATAGGGGATTCTGTTGGTGTCAATCTTTGAATACAGCGTCAGCTCATTGATGAGAAGATCCATCTCATTAGCTTTATTATATATGGTCTTGATGTATCTGTCCATCTTTTCCGGCGTATCCGCCACGCCGTCCATGATCCCCTCCACGTATCCCTTAATCGCGGTAATCGGTGTCTTCAGATCATGGGAAATGTTGCTGATCAGCTCCTTGTTTTCCCTGTCAAACGCCACCTTTTCCTCTGCATTCGCCTTCAGGCGCAGCCGCATTTCCTCAAAATCCTGGCAAAGCTGTCCGATTTCATCATCCGATTCCTGATGAATCTCAAAATCAAGATTGCCTTCCTTAATATTCCGAGCCGCCTTCTGAAGCTTTGTAAGCGGAACGGACACCGAACGGTAAATCCAGTAAATAAGCAGGGCTGTTGTGATAAACACAAGCAAAATATAAAGCTGCAGTATTTCCCCCGCTTCCCCTCTTCCAAATGTATGAATTCCGACATTCATAAAAATCGTCGGAAGGATAATTACAGCCAGAAACACAATAATCAGTTTTGTCCTCAGTTTCATAGGCAGCTCCTTTCAAATATGGCAAAAGGGACAGGACGCATCAGAAAGGGTCCTGTCCCTTTTATCTCCGTTTGGGAAATATTTTACAAATATTTCTTCAAATCGTCAACCTTATCCAGTCTTTCCCACGGCAGATCAAGATCATTTCTTCCGAAATGTCCGTAAGCTGCTGTCTGTTTGTAAATCGGTCTGCGCAGGTCAAGCATGCGGATAATCCCCGCAGGTCTGAAATCAAAGTTCTCACGCAGAATCTCAACCAGCTTCTGGTCAGCCACCCTTCCTGTTCCAAATGTATCAACTGAGATCGATGTCGGATGTGCTACTCCGATAGCATAGGAAAGCTGGATTTCACATCTTTTCGCGAGCCCGGCCGCCACGATGTTTTTCGCAGCATAGCGTGCGGCATAGGCTGCTGAACGGTCTACCTTGGTGCAGTCTTTTCCGGAAAAAGCCCCGCCGCCGTGACGTGCCATTCCGCCGTAGGTGTCCACGATGATCTTACGTCCGGTCAGTCCACTGTCCCCGTGCGGTCCGCCGATTACGAATCGTCCAGTCGGATTGATAAAGAATTTCGTATTTTCATCAACCATATCTTCAGGAATAATCGCATCGAAAACATATTTTTTAATATCCTCGTGGATCTGCTCCTGGGTCACCTCCGGATCATGCTGCGTGGAAAGCACAACCGCATCCAGTCTCTTCGGAACACGGTTCTCATCATATTCTACTGTCACCTGTGTTTTTCCGTCCGGACGAAGATATGGCAGTGTACCATTCTTTCTCACCTCAGTCAGACGGCGTGCCAGCTTGTGTGCCATCGCGACCGGGTACGGCATATATTCCTCTGTTTCATCCGAAGCATAGCCGAACATCATTCCCTGATCACCTGCGCCGATCGCTTCGATATCATCTTCGGACATTGTATGCTCCTTTGCTTCCAGCGCCTTGTCAACGCCCAGCGCAATATCCGCGGACTGCTCGTCAATGGTGGTGATCACGCCGCAAGTATCCGCATCAAATCCATATTTTCCTCTTGTATATCCGATCTCGCGCACTGTATCGCGGACAATCTTCGGAATATCCACATACGCTTTTGTAGTAATCTCGCCCATAACCATAACCATTCCGGTTGTACAGCACGTCTCGCATGCCACACGGCTCATGGGATCCTGCTCCATCAGCGCGTCCAGAATCGCATCAGAAATCTGGTCGCACATTTTATCCGGGTGTCCCTCAGTGACAGACTCAGATGTAAATAACAGTTTTTCCATATTACAGATCTCCTTTCTGTGTATGCGGCAGATGCCGCTGACATAACTTTCTCTTTTCGGATTTTCGTCAGGCAAGGATTGCCTGCGCAGATGTACTCCGGCGGCTGCCGTGCTTGCACGAGCGGACGGAGGAGTACATCTGCATAGGCAGGCTGCCAGCGACCGAGATGAAGCGAAGCGGAATCGAGGTGCAGCAGGCAATCCTTGCGCAAGACCTGCGGGGATGAGTTCAGACGGCTGCGCAGGCAATCCTTGCCTGACGAAAGAAAACAGCCCGCATAAGCGGACTGTCTGATTTATCACAACAATCCTCTTATTGTTCGATTGCTCGCTCAGGTTGGCACCTTCCTTTCAAGGGGTTGCCGCAGCTTCACAGATCCTTTGTATCTCCACTGCTCTGAATAAGAGAAAGTCTGTTTATTCAATTAATAGTTCCACTAAGACACTTTACTCTGTAAGTATAAAAATGTCAAGTACAATTCCGCTATTTTGTTCACCAAGAGGTTTCAGTAAAGTGTCCGGAATCGAGCGTAAAATTTGAAGAATCGTATTCTGAGAGGGGAGAGGTATGTTCCGCGCTCCGTTCCAGGATCCGGGAACTTCTAAAGGGCTGAAAAAATGTTTAAATGCAAAACGGCACTCGGGGCAACTCGCCTGCGGCTCAGACAATCCCCTCGCACCGTTTAACAACATTTTTCCACTCCCTTAAGAAGTTCCAGCGGATTCCTCCAAAGTCACACGGCCCACACCTCTCC
>DXGZ01000018.1 GCA_019113645.1 Candidatus Mediterraneibacter vanvlietii
TTCAAGTAGTACCGCTTTATAAGCGGACCAGTAACAATGCTTGCGATACCCGCCCTTTTGGGCGAGCATGTAACCGGCCCTTATGAGGGCCAACTCAAACCACCACTTGAAGTGGTGGTTGTGACTTAGATAATTATAATTTGCTAAGATCTCTGAAAGTTAAAAAACGGGAATCCAATAGCCTGCAGGCTGCAGGATTCCTTTTCCGTGATCTACGATAGAAAAGGTCAGTTCCCTTTCGCCTGACGCGGTCTGAATCTGTATTGAACTGTCTTCCGGAGAATAGCAGACCGCGTTATCCAGAAAGATGCTCAGGATCTGGAAGAGCCGCTCACGGTCTGAGAAAAGGATTGGATATATTTCTTCATCAAGATTGAGATCCAATTTTATTTTGTTACTGATACATACAGGCTCATAGGCTTCATACAGCGAGATCAGGAGGGTGTCCACATTGATCTCGCTTTTTTGAATTCTCCACTTGTCGGCATCGGATGAGGCGAGCGTCAGCATATCTCTCACCAGGCGGGACATCCGGCTGCATTCTGCGTCAATGACGTCCAGACAGGCCTGCGACTGCGGGTCGCTGTTATTATGGCTTTGCATGTCCTGAAGGGCTTCTGTATTTGCCATGATCACGGCGAGCGGAGATTTCAGTTCGTGAGAAGCAGCAGCTACGAAATCTTTCTGGCTTTTGATCATTTCTTCACTGGGAGCAAAGGCTTTTTTCAAAAGGAACCGGCTGAGGAATAAGACGATGCAGAACGAGCCGATCCAGATACACAGGTAGAAAGGCGCCTGCCCCAGAAACAGTTCCAAACCAGAGCTTTTCGGATAAACAAGAGTAAGAGAAAGGCTGTCGCCTCCCTGCGTGCTGACCGTGGCTGGGATCACGTAATAGGAATCGCGGTGCAGTCCCTCTAATTCAATATAACCGCCCTGCTCCGTAACCTGTCTTGCGGCGGAGGAGCCGGCAGCATTTTCAATACCGATGCTTTGCCCTGCTTTCTGTAAAAGAATGCTGAAATCTGTAGGAAAGTCAGCATCATTCTGGTATAACAGCGAGCCCTCTGAATAAGTCAATATTCCCAGGGAAGACTGGAACCGGAATGTACTGCAGCTTTCCGGCGGCCAGCAGCAGCGTGTGGCGATTGCCCGGGCTCTGGCAAGTGAGTCAAAAGTGCTTCTGGCAGATGAGCCGACAGGGAATCTGGATGAGGATACATCGTCAGGGATCATTGAGCTTCTGAAGTAGACAGCCCACGGATCAGGAAAATGTGTGATCGTGGTGACGCACAGCAGACAGCTTGCCCGGGAAGCTGATGAGGTACTGGAAATCAAAGAGGGAAAACTGAAAAAGGGAAGACTTTGATTATAGGTGACGTTCAGGAATAACAGGAACCTCTGATAAAAAAAGAGAGAGGGCATTGCTCCATCATATGATGATGCTGCAATACCCTCTTTTTGAATTTAGCTGATTACATTGTAGTCGGAAGAATCTATATCAGGAATATCATTCTTATCAGCGCTTACGCTGAGATAGAAATCGATATTGTTTTCGCTGGAAATTTTATTCAGCTTCTGGAGGAAAGCGGGGAGGCTTGCAAGAGTAATATTAGCCTGCTTCAGAACGCTGTCGATGAAAATTGCTTCAATGTCATGATTGCCGGCTACCATGCCGTAAAGGAATCCTACGAATTCTTCAAGCGTGAGGATATCTGGATAGTCAGCCATACGGATTGCCCGGATATTAAAATCAACTGTGTAAGTGTCTTTGTGACTTTTCTTGATCAATACTACGTTACCGTTGGAAGTTTTCACCTTCTCATTTGCAAGATCAATCATTTGCTGTGTTTTTCCGCTGCCTCTTGGGCCTGTTATTAAATTTACCATGGCGAATCTCTCCTTTATGTATGTATTGTTTGAGACTTTCACCTCTCAAATATCTTAAACCCATTATACACTAAAGGTATGTGTGAAACAACTAAAAAAAGGATAAAATAGCAAAATAATATGTGCAACAGTTACAGTTTAAAAATTGAGAAAAGTTATCAAAAATAATATTGCAAAAGAAATGCGTATATGATAGCATTATAATCAATTGAAAATCATTCTCAAAATAACAGACCTGATACAGTTCTGCTGAACAGTAAGATCAGGAGAAGGAGGCAGCATGCCGGCAGAAGTCTTATCTTATTTTCTGAAAAATACTGACCGCAGAGTGCGTCTGGGATTCCAGATTGTACTTCAGTGCGCACCGTTCCTGAAAGGGCTGAAGGTGTCCTGTGTAATTACGGTGGACGCTTCTCTCTGCAGCGGGCTCGGGGAACTGCTCTGCAATTTGGATATTGCATACCATATGCTTTCCTGTTCAGAGGGAAAATGCCTTGTCCTTTTTTACCGTCCCGAACAACTGGAAACATATCTTGGCAGTCCTGAAGTGAGCAAACTGATCCGGGAATATGGTTACGCGGATATGAATCTTGAGGAAATGCTGATGAGACTCTCCGGACGCGCAGCGGATTTTGCTGCCAGAGGTATGGGATTCCCTCATGAAATCGGAGCTTTTCTTGGTTATCCGGCAGAGGATGTAAGAGGCTTTATCGAAAATGAAGGAAGAAAATATCTGATGATCGGATACTGGAAAGTCTACAGTGATCTGGCGGGGGCGAGAATGATTTTCAAGGAATATGACCGTGCGAAAAAATGTGCGGTAAATGAGTTTTTAACCGGGAAGAGTATCCGGGAGATTGCCGTTAGCCCTGGAAGGTGAAGCGGAAAGAATGGAGGAAGAGAATATGAGCATATCGGTTGTATACTGGAGTGGAACAGGTAATACGCAGGCAATGGCTGAAGCGGTTGCTGAGGGTATTCGCTCGGCAGGCGCGGACTCTGTTGTGATGGAAGTATCGGATGCGGATGCGGCGGCTCTTGCGGAAGAGGAAGCATTTGCGCTCGGCTGCCCGTCCATGGGTGCAGAGCAGCTGGAAGAATCAGAGATGGAACCTTTTGTTGAGATGCTTGAACCTCTTGTGTCAGGCAGGAAGATCCTCTTGTTCGGATCCTATGGATGGGGTGACGGAGAATGGATGAGAGACTGGTGTGAGCGTATGAAGAATGCAGGGGCTGTCCTTGTGCGAGAGGAAGGCGTGACTGCGAATGACGCGCCTGATGACGAAGCACTGGAAGAGTGCAGGGCAGCGGGAAAAGAACTGGCTTCATAGAAGGACGATGGTTGACAAAACTCTCCGCCGCGCATATGATAGTATAACGAGATAAATTCAGCAGCAATGCCGACAAAGGGAGAGAGAAAATGAATCAGAATACACTTCTTGGAATTATGATACCGTTTGCCGGGACCGCACTTGGCTCGGCAATGGTATTTTTTATGAGAAAGGAGATGAATGACAGGCTCCAGAAACTTCTTCTGGGGTTCGCGTCAGGTGTCATGATTGCAGCGTCCGTGTGGTCGCTTTTGATACCGGCGATTGAGATGGCGGAACAGAAGGGCGGCGTGTCATGGTTCCCGCCTGCGGTCGGATTCCTGTTTGGAATGGGATTTCTGCTCCTGCTGGACACAGTGACGCCGCATCTCCATTTTACAGACGAGAAACCGGAAGGCCTTCCGTCCCATTTAAAAAAAACAACCATGCTTGTCCTTGCGGTCACGCTTCATAACATACCGGAGGGAATGGCAGTCGGAGTGACTTTCGCCGGTGTACTTGCCGATAATACGGCTATGACGCTTGCCGGAGCTTTCGCGCTGTCAGCGGGAATTGCCATTCAGAACTTCCCGGAAGGGGCGATCATCTCCATGCCGCTGAGAGGACAGGGACTTTCCAAAGGAAGAGCATTTCTCTACGGGGCGCTCTCGGGAATCGTGGAACCTGCAGCAGCGCTTATTACAATACTGCTGACCGGGCTTGTAGTGCCGCTGCTTCCTTACCTGCTGTCATTTGCGGCAGGAGCCATGATTTATGTAGTGGTGGAAGAACTGATCCCTGAGGCGCAGTCAGGGGAACATTCGAATATCAGCACCGTGGGCGTGGCCATCGGATTTGTACTCATGATGATACTGGATGTGGCTCTTGGATAGTGCTCTGAAGCAGAGCGGGAATCGGCTAGAAATAATAGCCGATTCCCGCTCCGTCTTTATATTCGATTTCCATAGAATCTCCGCCGTCTTCGGAAAAGTCAAGCAGCTCGGTCCTGGAGGGCGGAATTGCATCCAGTATGAGCCGGATGGCTTCCGGATCGCTGGTGCGCACATCTTCGCCGGTGCTGTACTGGGTGAAGCTGGCGGAGCCGTCCGGAAGAGTATGGAACAGTTCGCTGTATTTTGCGCTTTGCACAGAATCCAGCGAGAGGGTTATGGAGAGGTTTTCCACATCTTCAGGATCGATTTCCGTGCGCAGTGTGTATCCGAGGTTCTCCAGAAATTCCAGTGTGTTGGTGTATTCCGGATAGAGGTCAAATCCGCTGAGCCCAACCAGGTTCGGTGATCCGAGAACAGAGTCTGCAGTCATGCCGTTCTGCAATGCCTCCGTACCCGGCTGGAAAGGATCATAGATATTGATCTCAAGACTGCCGATGGCTGTCCCCTCAGTCAGGGTGGAGGCATCTGCAGCGAGGAGATCCTGCTCGTAGGCATCCAGAAGCTGCGATCTCTGTTCGTCGGTAAGGTTCAGCTCCACAGGTACCTGATAGGAGTCGCTGAAGTTGATTGAGTATACATCGTCCCGGTTGAGCTGGAAAACAGGGTAAATCGTTTTCCGGAATTCTTTGTTCTCCAGCAGAGAACGGACGGCAGGCACAAGCTGTTCCCGGTTAAGCGGATACTGACGGTATATGACACGGCCGCTGTCGAGCTGGAAGCGGAACAAAGTTTTCATATATTTTTCGTCAGAGGATTCCGACTCGGAGTATTCCCATGTGTTCGGGACTTCGATTCCGTTTTCCGCGTTCCTCAATCCTGTTTCAGCCAGACTGCAGGCAAGAGCGGTATCTTCTTCCGGTACATAGAATCCGAGATAGATTTCCGAGTCTGGTCCGTATTCCGATGGATAGATAAAATAGTTTGAAAAAGAATCCGGCAGAATACTGATGCGTGCGACATTGTCCTCATCAGGCATGTAAGAGTCATAACCGATCAGGTCAAACTGCAGGACAGATACAATGGCAGCTACGCCGGCTATGGAGATCAGGGTAGATTTCCAGCCTCTCCATATGGCCCGCAGGTCCATCCGATAGATATATTCGACAAACAGCGTCAGAATCAGTACGGTCAGTATACTGAGCGGGAAGAACCATTTCTCCAGGGACATTCCCGTAAAAGCATGGATCATGTCCGTGATGATAAATGCTCCCGGGATGCATGCCAGCACTTTGAGAACAGGGGCGGATCTGGGGAATGCCAGAGCGTTTCCTGCGGCTTCGGACGGATATTTCCGGTATAACACAGCGGAAAGAATGAGGAACAGGACTGTCATTATGATCCCGGCGGCAAGGGGGATGAGCAGTTCGGGCAGTGTGATGCCTGTCAGTTCCGAGCCTGCCGATGCGGGAAAATAAGTACCCGTACAGGTTAACAGCTTGGAACTGAGACCGAGAGGAGACAGAAGTTCTGACAGATTGACGAAGAACGCCTTGCCGGGCGGCGCGTAGTATGCTGCAAAAAATTCCTGTTCCAGTGATTCGATCGTTGTCAGGATGAAGAGGGGAGAGACGATCAGAAACACACCTGCGAGCAGCGCTGTGACCGTCCGGCCTGTGAGTGTCATCGCCAGAACACATGTAGTGTAAATGAGCAGAAATACCAGGCAGCCTCCGAGTACAGCGATAAGCGAACTGACCGCCAGGGCGCTGTTCAGAATCCCGTTCATGTTCCCTATGGCGATTATAAGAAAACTGTTGATCAGATACGGAATCAGGAAGATCAGGATTCCCGACAGATAGGAGATGGAAAACCACTGCATCCTCCTGAGAGGAAGGGAATGGTAAAAATCCAGTTTTTCCCTTGAATGTATATGTCCGTATCCGGTTGCGGCGCAGAGTACTGCAAGCAGGAAGATGATGTAGCAGACGATCATGGCATTCTGTCCGTTGATCAGCCCGGGAAATATAGCGCGGATGTTCTGAGTAATGAAGGCAGAAGTATTCCCCGGTACTGTCTGCGCGCCCTTCATACCATCAATGTAAATTGCGGAATATACCGGCATTGCGAGGAAAAGGACGAGAGCGGAAAACACTGCCAGCCATGATCTGTGCCGGATGTCCTCGCGGATGAATTTAATATAAGAGATTTTTGATGTCATAACCAGCCACCTCCGTTTCACTGATAAATACTTCTTCCAGGGTCAGGGGAAGAACCTCGGCAAATACAGGATTCTGTTCTTGCGCGGCAGCGAGAACGCTGCTGCGGTCTCCGCGCACTGTCAGGGTGAGCAGAGATCCGGAACGCTCAAGTTTCAGAATGTTGAGATTCCGGAACAGTTCCTGCTCCCGGTTGGAGTCAGAGATCACACACTGCAGTTTGCAGACGCTGCATTTGATCCGGTCCAGATCTTCTGAAAGAAGGAGCCGCCCCTGATGCAGAAGCCCGACGCTGTCGCAGATGTCTTCCAGTTCCCGCAGATTATGCGAAGCAATAACCGGTGTGAAATCCCGGTTGAGCATCTCAGACGCGAACAGGCTTTTTACTGCCTGGCGCATAACCGGATCCAGACCATCGAACGTCTCGTCACAGAGCAGGTATCTGGTTCCGGAACAGAGGCCGAGGAGGATGGAAACCTGTTTTTTCATACCTTTGGAAAAAGAATGGATTTTTCTGTTTATATCAATTGAAAAATTTTTTGTCAGGCTGTTGAAGAGCCTGTCATTAAATGTGGGATAAACCATCCGGTAATAATCCCGCATCTGCGCGATGTCTGCATTGGGAAAATAGTAAGGCGTGTCAGACAGAAAACAGATCCGGGACTTGACTTCCGGGTTTTCCCAGACATCTTCCCCGTCTGCAAGGATCTGTCCGCTGTCCGGTCGGATAATGCCGCTGATCATGCGCAGAAGAGTGCTTTTCCCGGCGCCGTTGGAACCGATCAGACCGAACACCATGCCGTCCTGAATGGTGGTACTGATATGATCGGCAGCATGGATGTCTCTGAATGTTTTGTCTGCTTCTCTTAGTTCGATCATGTTAATCCCCCCCTGTCATAAAGATCTTCTACCATATGGATATAGTCGCCTTTGGAGATGCCCAGTTCCATGCCGTCCAGGATCAGTCTGCGGATCTCTTTGAGAAGGGAGGCTCTCTTTTCTCTGGCAAGCGCCGTGCTGTCGGCGACGAAGTTGCCCCGGCCCTTGACCGGGTAGATGTATCCCTGCTGTTCCAGAAGAGAGTATGCCTTCTGGATCGTGTTGGGGTTAATGGAAAGTTCCATTGCCAGAGAACGGACAGAGGGCATCTGAGAGTCGGGCGGCAGTACGCCGCGCAGAATCAGCGTCTGGAAACGCTGCGCAATCTGCTCATACAGAGGCAGCTTGCTCTGATAATCAATCGAAATCATAGAATCCCTCATCTCTGCTTGAGTGTACTAAGTGTATTACTTCATCTAGTACACTTAACGTAACATACAGAATGTGGAAAGTCAATATAAACGAAGAAAGTATAATGAAACTGTTGCGATGGATGTGTATTGCGGCGCAGAGGGCGCCCTCTGGTCTCACTCGTCAAAGTATTTTTCGAAGAGATTCTGGAACGCCTCCTGAGCCTCGGTGCAGAATGCGTCATACCGCTGCATTAATTCTCTGGTCTCCTTTGTCAGATGGGAATATCCGCCGCCCTTACCGCCCGGGTGTGTCTCCAGTACGGCATGTCCTGTCTGCTCTTTTAAGGTGGAAATCATTTTCCTTCCCTTGCTGTATGATATTCCCATATACCGGCATGCTTCCGAGAGGGAGCCGCACTCCTCGGTGAGGAGCAGAAGCTGATGGACGCCGGGACCGTAAAAAGGGCATTCGCGGAGCAGGCGGAAGCGAAAAGAAGCACGCAGCCTGGATGCGTCATGTTCTGCAATCAGTTCTTCATAAGACCGGCTCTTCTGGATATCGGACAGGATACCCGGATCATCTACATTTACAAAATGTCGATTCAGCCCTGAAAACGTGATCGCGGCGTCCAGACCTTTTTTCCCGGAATAGGCCAGAATCTTCGGGAAGTGCTCTGCCCGGAGCAGGATGGGATGTCCGGCGTGTCCGTTGTAAGAGGGGATGCAGACGTCTCCGTTTTCAGATTCTTTTATCAGTTCCTGCACTGTATTGATGGAAAACATAGGTACATCCACATAAGAGATCAGTGTCTGATGGCACTTATCCTGCAGATAGGACAGTCCGATCTTGATATTATCAAGCATATCATTGCCGGAGAAACCGTTCAGAAAAGTAAGCGCCATGGACGGAACCAGTTTGGCTGTTTTGTCGTCTTTGTCCCCGCAGACGACAGCGATCCGCCGGATTCCTGCCTGCCGGAGCAGTATCGCGGTGCGCTCTATCGCTGTGATGCTGCCGATTTTCTTATCAGGCTCAAAGTGTTCTTTGCTTGCTGTTTTTCCCGCTGCAATGATCAGTGCTGCTGTCATAAATATTCCTCCTTCTCGGTATAAGGTGGTGCAATTATGAACATTATAACATATGGATCCGGAATAAAGAATACAAATCCACATGGCATAAGAAACTGAAGAACTACAAAATGTCAATAAAAATAAAGCTTGTACATCCTGATTATTAGTGCTATTATATGTCTGTTCAGCGACAATTAAATATGAAAGGAAACGAGAAACGTGACCTATAAAGAAGCAAGGGTATATTTGGACGATATGTCGAAATACGGAAGTGTACTTGGCTTGGATACGATTCGAGGACTGTTGTGTGAGCTTGGAAATCCGCAGAATGATTTGAAGTTCATACATATTGCAGGGACGAACGGCAAGGGATCTGTGCTTGCATACACTTCAACGATATTAAGTGAAGCAGGATACAGAATCGGGCGGTATGTTTCACCGACAGTGGTTTCCTATCTGGAGAGAATTCAGGTTGACGGAGAGTGGATATCTGAAGATAAATTTGCAGAACTGACACAGCAAGTAAAAGATGCTATTGCCCGAATGCAGGCCGCAGGGGAACACAGCCCCACGGTTTTTGAAGCAGAGACGGCAATAGCTTTTTTGTTTTTCCGGGAAATGAACTGCGATCTTGTTGTGCTTGAGGCAGGACTGGGCGGCGAGTTGGACGCTACGAATATTGTGGAAAATACAGTGTGCGCGGTTTTCGCCAGCATCAGCAGAGATCATCTCGGTATCATAGGAAATACACTGGAAGAGATTGCAGAAAATAAAGCGGGGATCATAAAGCCGGGATGCGCGGTTATCTCTGCTGCGCAGAAAGCGCCGACAACAAGGATTCTGCGGGAACGGGCCGGAAAGAATGGATGCGGTTTTGTTCAGGCTGAGCCTGCGATGGCAGAGGTTGTGAAAGAAGATTTCAGAGGAATCTGGTTCTTCTACAAAGAATTCGGTGAGATCCGGACTGGTATGGCAGGGAAGAATCAACTGGACAATGCTGTGACGTCACTGGAAGTCATCCGTGTCCTGCGGAGAATGGGATATGAGATCAGCGGCGATGCGGTGCGGAAGGGAATGAGCAGAACGTACTGGCCGGGAAGATTCAGCGTGATCGCAACAGAACCGGTATTTCTGCTGGATGGTGCCCACAATGAAGACGCAGCGCTGCGGCTGAGAGAGTCAATGGAAGCTTATTTCCCGGGAAAAAGGCTGATCTGTATTATGGGAGTATTCAGAGACAAAGAATATCACCGGATCGCGGAAATTATGGGACCGCTGGCATCCATTGTCTTCACGGTTGATCTGCCGAATGCTGCGAGAAGCCTTCCCGCAGACCGGCTGGCAGAGGCGCTGCATCCCTATTGTGCGGATGTCAGATGCCCTGGCAGCACCGACCCGGCGGAAGGTGAGTGCCAGACAGGTAATAAACTTCAGATAGAAGATGAATATCAGAAGAAGCAGGCAGGAGAGATCCGGCATGCGGTAAGAGAAGCCATGCGGGAGGCAGGGAAGGATGATGTTATCCTGGCGTTTGGCTCTCTGTCTTACCTGCATCAGGTAAAGTGTGCTTATGTGAAAGAAAAGGGGAATGAGAGATGACAGACCATAAGAAAATTGAAGAAGCAGTCCGTCTTTTCCTTGAGGGGATCGGTGAGGATCCTGAGAGAGAAGGCCTGATTGATACGCCGGGACGGATTGCCAGAATGTGTGAAGAGCTGTATGGCGGAATGGATGCGGATGTATCGGAGCATCTGTCCAGAACATTTTCCGTGGACAGCAGCGAGATGGTGATCGAGAGAGATATAACCTTTTATTCTACATGCGAGCACCATATCCTTCCGTTTTTCGGGAAAGCGCACATTGCCTATGTACCGGATGGAAAAGTGGTAGGCTTAAGCAAGCTTGCCCGTACTGTGGAAGTGTTCGCAAGAAGACTGCAGCTCCAGGAGCAGCTGACAGGACAGATTGCAGATGCGCTGATGGAGTTCATGCAGCCGAAAGGAGCGCTCGTTATGATCGAAGCGGAGCATATGTGCATGACAATGCGGGGAATCAAAAAGCCCGGAAGCAGGACAGTGACGATCGCCAGAAGAGGCGTCTTTGAATCCGATCCGGAGCTGGAAGAACGCTTTTTCCGGATGATGGGAGGAAGATAAGCGTGAATGAATTGAGTGAAAAACAGCCCGGACAGCGGAAAGAAACGGCATTATCATTAACAGGCAGAATGCCGAGGGTGAATGCCGTTGTCAATCATCCGGTGTACCGGGAATGTTACCGTCGTCTTGAAGAGACGGAAAAGAACCGGATTTTCTGCAGGCATCAGATGACGCATCTGCTGGATACGGCAAGGATCGCATATATCACAGCGCTGGAGCAGGGGCTTGGGATTGACAAAGAAGTGATTTACGCTGCAGCCGTGCTCCACGATATCGGAAAACAGGAGCAGTATCAGAACGGAACCCCTCATGAGATCAGCGGGGAAAGAATCGCAGGGGCAATTCTGGACAGCCTTCCGGAAGAACTGTCATTTGCCCCGGAAGAAAGGCAGATGATCCTCACTGCGATCCGCGGTCACAGGAAGCTGAGGGAAGATCCGGAACCGCTGGAAAGACTGCTCTGTGAGAGCGACAAAGTCTCCCGGATGTGCTTTGCCTGTCCGGCAGAAAAAGAGTGCGACTGGAGCCTTGAAAAAAAGAACATGGAGATAACAATATGATCATTGGAAACAGGAATTTTGACACAGAAAATAACACATACATCATGGGAATCCTGAATGTGACTCCTGATTCGTTTTCAGACGGAGGAAAATATCAGAATATGGACACCGCGCTTGCCCACGCGGAACAGATGGTGCGGGAAGGCGCGGATATTCTCGATGTGGGCGGCGAGTCCACACGCCCCGGACATGTGCAGATCTCGGATGAGGAGGAGATCTGCCGCGTGGTTCCGGTGATTGAAGCTCTGAAAAGGGAGTTTGACATTCCGGTATCTGTTGACACGTATAAGAGCGGCGTGGCACGGGCAGCTGTCAGCGCCGGCGCGGACCTGGTCAATGACATCTGGGGATTAAAATATGACCCTGAAATGGCAGGCGTGATAGCAGAAAGCGGTGCGGCATGCTGTCTGATGCATAACCGGAATAACACAGAATATGGAGAGTTTCTGCCGGAGTTTCTGGAGGATATGAGAGAGTGCGTAAGAATTGCCGACAGGGCGGGAATCAGCCGGGACAAGATTACACTCGACCCAGGCGTGGGATTCGGAAAGACATATGAGATGAACCTGGAAATCATTCACCGTCTTGAGATCATGCATGAACTGGGACTTCCGATACTTCTCGGAACATCGCGGAAATCCGTGATCGGACTGACGCTGGATCTGCCGGCGGATCAGAGAGAGGAAGGGACCCTGGTGACTACCGTGTATGCGGTGCAGAAGAGATGTGCTTTCGTGCGCGTGCATGACGTTGAGAAAAACAGACGGGCGATCCTTATGACCCGTGCCCTGATGCGGAAACATGACTGTTGAGAAGGATGGAATGAAATGGATAAGATAAAGATTCAGGAACTGGAAGTGTTTGCAAACCACGGGGTTTTCCCTGAGGAGAATATTCTGGGACAGAAATTCCTCGTCTCAGCAGATCTGTATACGAGTACGCGAAAGGCGGGCAGGACAGACGACCTTACGGCATCGGTTCACTATGGGGAAGTAAGTGCGCTGATTGACAGCTACTTAAAAGAACATACATTCAAACTGCTGGAGAGTGCGGCTGAGCACCTTGCGGAAGAGATTCTGATAAAATATCCGACGGTGCGGAAGATACGTCTGGAAATCAAAAAGCCGTGGGCGCCTGTTCATCTTCCGATGAAAACAGTCAGTGTGGAGATTACAAGAGCGAGACATACTGCGTATATCGCACTCGGATCCAACATGGGCGACCGGAAGAATTATCTCGACAGCGCTGTAAAAGCCCTGGATGAGATACCGGGATGCACGGTCAGACAGGTCTCATCTTTTATTGAAACTCCGCCCTATGGGGTGACAGATCAGGCGGATTTTCTGAACGGATGTCTGGAACTGGAGACTCTTCTGGATCCATGTGAACTGCTCGAGCAGCTTCACCGGATTGAGCATGAAGCAGGACGGGAGAGGATCGTCCGCTGGGGACCGAGAACCCTGGATCTGGACATTATCTTTTACGATGATCTCGTGATGGAGGAAAAAGAATTATGCATCCCTCATGTGGAGGTACAGAAGCGGAAATTCGTGCTGGAACCGCTGTGTGAGATTGCACCGTATAAGAGACACCCCGTGTATGGAAAAACAGTGGTGGAGATGCTGGAAGCGGCAGGTGAATCTGAGTTTCTCTGATTCTTCGATGGAGGAAAACGTCCGAGAATTGCGGAATAAAGATCGTAAAGACGTATTCAAAGGGAAGGAGCATTGTCTTTTGCTCCGCTCCATGAGGCAAGAAAAACTAGAAAA